>JAFMHC010000119.1 GCA_017854775.1 Gammaproteobacteria bacterium
ATCGTACCTACATTGACATGCGGTTTGGTTCTTTCGAATTTTTCCTTAGACATAGTATCTACCTAAATATGTATTTATTAAACAATTACCAACTTAATCGATACCGATACGTCATCACCTAAGACAACCACCAATCGGCAATCATTCTGCATAACTCTTAATGAACTCTTCATTACTAGCCATACCTTATCGCAAAACTCAGTGACAATTTAATGACTGAATTCAACAACAAATCACTCACCACCCTTTAGCTGCCAATCTCGGCTTACGCCTGCGGCCTTTTAATTCGCTGGCGAATCAAAAGCTAAAAAATGGTGCCCACGATCGGAATTGAACCGATGGCCTCTCCCTTACCAAGGGAGTGCTCTACCCCTGAGCTACGTGGGCTTAAAACCAGAAAAGCGCCGGTTGCCAAATTCGCAACAGCGCTTAAAATCTTGTCAGACCGAAGCGTCGGCCTTTACCGCCCCTTCCAAAAGCCATGAATGGAGCGGGTGATGGGAATCGAACCCACACCATGAGGTTGGAAACCTCAGGTTCTACCGTTGAACTACACCCGCGTCTCTTTACCTGGCGCCCGCCTCAACGGGCTTAGACTCAGGGCTGTAAACTTTAAATTGATACAGATGTAACAAACATAAAGCCTAAATCCTGCGCCTGCGGCGAGAAAAAGCAAACGCTCACTTCCTCTAGCCATCTTCACTAACACTTAGTTAGCAAATATAAAGAATGGTGGTGGGGGCTGGATTCGAACCAGCGTACTCAGAGAGAACGGATTTACAGTCCGTCGCCTTTAACCACTCGGCCACCCCACCATCAACTTTAAATCTGAACAACACCGGCTAGCCAAGCTTGAATCTCGAAAGTCCCAAGACTTGAATAATCCAGCCATTTATTTCAGTCGACCAATTTAATAAACGGATCTACTGAAAGCAAATGGAGCCTGCAGTCGGAATCGAACCAACGACCTACTGATTACAAGTCAGTTGCTCTACCTACTGAGCTATGCAGGCCTGTCATGTTCAGGCAGCGCATTTTAGGTGTAGTTAATCTGAAATACAACGATTCTTTTAAAAAAACATTAAAAATTATGCTTTTTCTGCAACTCGATATCCATCCATACACGAGCATTAGCTGCGACAGGCAAATAATCCCATCTTAGCCGAGGGTTCACCCCAATCCATCACCGCCAATTGGTTAAGCATTCGCTGATCACCACCGACCTCAAAATGCAGCCAATAACTGTCCGGTAACACTACGTTTTCTCTGCGCTGCCTGACTGCTTCAACTTTGTCTCTAAAGAGACTCAGCGCTGTCTCAGCGCTTTCTGGTGTGCTGTATATACCAAGAGAAATGATCAACGACCCATCTTCTTGCTTGCGCACAAAATGGTCCAAGACTTTCTGCCTCTTGAGGTCGACACGGGCATCGCTGGCCTCGGCCTGAGTATCAAACGGACCAAGGTAGATTCGAAAAACATTGGATGCCCTACTCGCCCTCTTCGACTTTTTGTAATCAACACCCGCATTAAATAACACAGCTTGCGCAAGTTCGTAATTAGCTTGGTGCATAAACGGTCCAATCCGATAGCAAGCCTCGCTGGAGTCAGCTAACTCGCTATCTGACAGTGCCGCGCTCAAATCGTAAGCGCGATCAATATCGTCAATACTGGAGCCCTCAGCGACACTAGGGTCTTCGGCAATTTCTTCGATCGAGCGACTATAGAAGCGCTCTTCGATTTCCTTATTTAGTCGTACAAAATGAGGGTTCATATCCTCTTTTTCAGTATAAATCTGGGGCGCGAATGCGGTTTTGTCCGGCCACATCAGAGCCGCTACGTTAAGTAGCACCAATAAAGCCAGAAAATACCAAAGAATACGAGTCATAGTTTTGAAATAAGTATCAAGCCATAAAAGATCATGCTTGATTGTATCTCAAGATCGAGAGTAGAACCTTCAACAATTCGATCTGCATCGCCGCCCATGATTAAAAGTCGTGGCGCTTTACTATCCAATCCGCGCCGGCTCTGCCCAGCCTGAACCAAATCAACTATCTCAGCGACCACGCGCTCAATCGCCCCGAGTAGGCCAAAGTGAGCACCGGAGTTGACACAATCCCGAGTATTCTTACCAATCACCGACTCAACTGCACTCGGTTTCGATTGAATACCTGCGGTACGGCCAAGCAATGCATCGTGCATAGTCGTAAAGCCGGGCAAAATAGCCCCTCCTTCAAATCGATTTTCGGCTGACACCAGATCGATCGTCACTGCAGTGCCGGCGTCAATTACAATCAAATCCCCCTCATCGACAAGCGCGCGAGCGCCCAAAGCAGCTAACCAACGATCAACGCCCAGCTTACTTAAGTCTCGGTAACTGTTAACCATACCTGCGGCGTCGGCGGAGACAGTGGCGATATGAGCCTGAAGGCCAAACAATTCTTCAACTTGTGATGAAATTAGATCTCGAACTTGTTCGCTAGCGACACAGGACAGCCAAACGGACTCAACCTTACCGACATAATCAGCCAATGCCGACCAATCAGCATCAACCACGCCACTGTTAATAATATTACTGTCGACAATGCCATTCTCTACAAGAGTGCCGACTTGGCTCTCCGCAAGCGCCCACTTGACTCGAGTATTGCCAGCGTCGACCAACAGCTTCATGATGCCGTTGCCTGTTTCATGAACTAGCCGCAAGTCGAACGCTGACATTACTGTCAGCAAAACGATGCTCATGACCACTATCATCGACTATCAACAAGGCACCGACACTGTCAACCGATACCATGCGGCCTTCAATAAAATCGCTCTGGCTACCAACCGTAACTCGTCGTCCCGAATAACTGCTAAGGGCGTTCCAGCGATCAACTAACGGCGCAAAACCAGAGTCACCAAATTCAGTCAACATAGTAATTGCGCTGTCAGATATCTTGCCGATCAACTGATTTCGGTCCGGGCTAACACCTAAAGATTGTAAATCGGTCCATCGATATGCCGCCTCGCTCACCGACCAATCTGGTTGATGAACGTTCAAGCCTAGGCCAACAACCACATTACAGCACCCCGATGACTCTCCGGCGACATCAATCAAAATACCGGCCAGTTTATTATCGCTAACCATCAAATCATTTGGCCACTTAATTTTTACATCAAGACCATAAATATTATTTAACGTTTCGGTAACACATAATGCTACCGCCAAACCCAGCCCGGTGATCGTTTCAGGCCAGTGATCAAAACCCCAGCTGATTGATAACATCACATTTCGATAGGGTGCCGACTGCCAATCATTACCGCGTCGACCACGACCTGCACTTTGCGCTTCGGCAACACAGACCTTAGCCTTGGCATTGAGTATTTCTTGATTAAGCAGAAAGGAATTAGTCGACTCGACTGACTGTAAAACCTCGACAGACTCGCAGCTCGCGGGGTTCAAATAAGCGCCGATATCACTATCGCTAAGCAGACACACGCCTGCTGGGAGGGTGTAACCTTTTCCAGAAACGGCCTCGATCGACAAACCGTTCTCAACTAGAGCTTGTATTCGTTTTTGCACCGCCATTCTAGAAATGCCGAGTCGCTCGCCAATTGACGTGCCGGAAACGGCGCCAGGCTGATTTAATAGCTGAACTAACTTATCTTGATCTTGCATCCGACTAGTGTAGCAAAAAGATCGCAGCTGGGGTTCCTGCAAGATCAACCAAGTTTAAAATTTCTAACTATGGATATTGAACCATAGATCCCGAACTATAGATTCCAAACTATAAAAAACATCAAGTTTGTAACATTAAACCGCATTCGCGATGCTCTTCACCCTTTGTAGGGTCGAAGTAGTCACTATTGTCCGGCAGATCGCGATCATAGATATACTCTTCAACATCGAGCTCGTTGAGGTGAAACATGGGAGCAACTCGAACCGTACCATGGCTACCAAAAGTAAAGGCATCAAGGTTCTTACGATGCGAGTTTTGGTCATGGCGAATGCCATTCAGCCAGACGTCAGGCTTTAATTCAGTCATCGCACGGTTGAATGGTTCAAGCTTTACGATTTCTGAAAATCGATCGTGCTCTGGGGTGTCTAGGGGCGGAATCGGGCCATAAACTGCAGTATAATGTGCCGCCGACATCTTCGGCGAATAAACTTGAAGATTTAAATTCAAGTATTCGACCACTCGCTCTATATGGCGATAGGTTTCCGGCGTATTAAATCCATGGTCAACCCAAATCACTGGAATGTCCTTAAGCGGCTGGGTTACTAGGTGTAAAAATGCCACCGCTAACGGCCTAAAGTTGGTGAAAATAACCGGATTATTGGCATTCTCAACCGTAAACTTCATGATCTCGCTAGGCTTGCTCCCTTTAAATCTCTGATTGAGAGCAACCAGGTTTGCTCCATGGTGGAACGTGAGAGGCCTTTCACTTGCTGCTTCTACTAATCCTAAACTCATTTCTCGCCGCCTGGCTCAACACCAGATATTCATAAACAGGAGATCAGTATAATGCGGCGATCAGCTTAGAAAAAAGAAGTTAAATCTATTTGCTTATACGCTTTGGGTCTAAGCAGTTCGGCCAGCAGCCATATTTGACCCTCACTAGCCGAAGCTTAGCGACGCTAATCCAAGTCTTTATCGGCGTCGATCACCTGACAAACGAAGGACGAAGGAATACTTAAGGCTTGAGCCACTCGCTCGAGCAACACTCGCTCACTGGCACGAACACCACCATCGGCCTGAGCCATCACGCACATATCATGCAGCACTTGCATCGCTTGAGTTTGGGTTGCTCGTTGCATCACTTGATCGGCACGCCGATTTACCGTTTGCTTTATTTTTTCAATATCTAATTTTTCGGTAAAGGCGTATTTACCAAAGAATTTTGCAAATACTTCTAACTCTTCTGATGAAATACCGTCGGCCGCATCAGCGACCGCTATTAGGCCAGCAAATAATAGCCTGCGCATCGCTTCAGCGGTATCCGTTTTAGCTTCTAGGTAGCTCGGCTCCATTAAGCTTAAAACAGACTGCACACCAATTTCTAAATCTTGTGCACTTACGCTACCGCCGTACAACTCAGACCTTTCAAATAACTTTAACGCTTTGACCCGAAGCGGGCTGAATGGATGAGTTGAAAACCAATCACTTGGTGGCGCGCCCTGCCCTGGCTCTTGATCAACCGCCTGCATGTCGTCAACTTGAGCGACAAAGTCATCCAAACTGAATTCAACCACTTTTGTAGTTAGGCCAGAAGAGAGCTTGAATAATGAGCGGGCAACCGCATCCATGTCTTGCGCACAATGTGCGCCGGCTCGATCGGCGGATATTTCCGCATAACGTGACCAAGCGAACAGCTCTAAAGCGAGCTCTGGGTCTGGGCGCTGCTTACCTCTTAGTAAGTAACCGACGGGCACTGCATGATGATCATAGACATGGTGACCAAGCTCGTGCCCCATGACAAACTTTAACTCTTGCGAGCTAAAGCCTTCTAAAAGGCTGGATGAGAACATCACGTACAAACGGTCATCTTCGGGTTTGAAGCAAGCGGCGTTGAACTGTGGGCTCGAGTAAACGTACAACTCCAGGGGCAGCTCAACCCCTAATTTCTCGATACATTCGTCTGCCATACGGGCTATTTCTGGCGCCATACCCGGAGTTAAGCGGACTGAGGTCGATAGCAAGTTACGGCGTATGCCACTGGGGCCTTCAGCCTCATGGCGAGCTATTTGCTCGTTAACTCGCTTCACATCACGATGATTTTTTAATTTTTCATATAGTGCCAGGTCGTTGGCACAACGAATGTCAGCTGCTTGCATGATCGTTAACGGTTAGATTTTTAATTTTCTCAAGCCTACCACATTAGAGCTTATCGACAATAAATTGAGTTATCGCACGACGAGACCTGACAACTTCGCGCGATAAGCCATCGATGCAGTTGTGGCGAAGTCCATTAAACAGCTTAACCATAATATGTGGCTTGAAAGTCGCTGGAGTTGGCGCGAGCGCTATCTCGTCGTCTTTTGAATGAATTAGTAACACCGGCACATTCATTGTGTTTATACTTTTTTTTGCCGCCACACTCGACTTGTAAACTTGAGCCGAAGTGTTCAGCGGTATTCGCCCTTTGTAAACCAGTTCATCATTATTTATCGACTGCTGTAGCACCGGATCGGCCGAGATGAGCGCCACGTTCATCTCTCTAATGGTCACATAACTGCTCCACCTCGGAGCGTGCCTGAACAAAAAGCGAGATAACGGCGCGATCGCGCCGGCTAACACCAGTTGCCAGCGAGGAACATTATGGCCGACATCAAAAGCCGCGCTCAATCCGATATAGCCAGCAACATTGGGTAGAAATTCACTATCCCGATCAAGCTTATCCGCTGCCAAGGCCATTAGTGCGCCGCCAAACGAATAGCCCATCAAGACAACTTGCTCCGAATCACCAGCCCGCCTGGTAACTTCATCGCAAATCATAGTCACAAGCTGTCGGTACTCGGGAACCATACAATGCTCATCGAACGAATCTTCGCCATGTCCTGGCAGTTCTAACGACAGCAGGCGAACGCCAAGAGACTTAACCATATGATCCAGCGCTGCTTTTTGTGAATAACCATGCCCACGCAAACCGTGAAGGTAAAAAACCACCGTATCCTTAGCGCCAATTTCAAATGCTTTCATAGCTAGTTTACTATTTTCGGCAACTCGGGATCACGCCTCTTGCGCATCTTTATGGCTTAGGTACTCTTCGTAGCTGCCAACAAAGTGTTCGATTTTACCGTTACCCATCTCAAAAATTTGATTGGCTAAACTTGATACGAATTCACGATCATGACTAACAAATATCAGGGTGCCATTATAATTATCGAGCGCTAAGTTCAAGGACTCAATCGACTCCATATCTAAATGGTTAGTTGGCTCGTCCATAACGATAACATTAGGACGTTGCATCATAATTTTACCGAACAGCATGCGGCCTTTTTCGCCACCAGAAAGCACCTTCACTGGCTTTTTTATGTCGTCTTTTGAAAACAGCATCTGACCTAGAACACCACGAACAAATTGCTCGTCCTCTTCTTCCTTACGCCATTGATACATCCAGTCGTAGACAGTCAAATCAGTATCAAAATCATCAGCATGATCTTGAGCATAGTAGCCAATCTCTGCATTTTCAGACCACTTATAAGCACCGCCACTTACTGGCACTTCCCCCATTAAGTTCCTCAATAGGGTGGTTTTTCCTGCCCCGTTTTGGCCAATAATAGCGACGCGCTGGCCGACTTCAACGTTAAATGTTTCGCCGCTAAACAAGGTTTCATCAAAGCTCATTGTCAAGGCCTCTACTTCTAAGGCATTACGATAAAGCTTTTTATCTTGCTGAAACCTAATGAAAGGGTTTACACGACTCGACGGTTTAATATCGTCAAGTTTAATTTTATCAATTTGCTTAGCGCGTGAAGTCGCTTGTTTAGCTTTTGACGCGTTGGCCGAAAATCGACTAACGAAGTCTTTTAATTCAGCGATTTGTGCTTTCTTTTTGGCATTTTCAGACTGCATACGTTCTCGCACCATGGTCGCGGCGGTCATGTATTCGTCATAATTCCCGGGAAACAACTTCATGTCACGATAATCTAAATCGGCCATATGAGTGCAGACTGAGTTCAGAAAGTGACGATCATGCGAGATGATAATCATGGTGCTCTTGCGCTCTTGCAATACTTTTTCTAACCAGCGAATGGTATGAATATCTAAGTTATTGGTCGGCTCATCGAGCATTAAAATATCTGGATCCGAGAACAGCGCTTGAGCTAAAAGAACACGTAGCTTCCAGCCTGGCGCGACTTTACTCATCGGACCAAAGTGCTGTTCAATTGGAATACCCACACCCATAAGCAGCTCGCCAGCACGAGATTCAGCGGTATATCCGTCCATTTCGGCAAACTCCATCTCAAGGTCGCCTACTTTCATACCCTCTTCTTCAGTCATTTCAGGCAAGGCATAAATGCGCTCACGCTCTTGCTTCACTTCCCACAATTCTTTGTAACCCATGATCACGGTGTCGATCACGTTAAGCTCTTCATAGGCAAACTGATCTTGACTAAGCTTACCAATTCGCTCGTTGGGCGTTATTGTGACATTGCCATTAGTCGGTTCAAGACTGCCGTCCAATATCTTCATAAAGGTAGATTTACCACTACCATTGGCACCGATCAGACCATAACGATTGCCATCGCTAAAGTTAACGGATATATCTTCGAACAGCGGCTTGTCGCCAAACTGCATTGTGATGTTTGCGGTGGAAATCATGATCTTAAATCTGGAGTTTGAATAATCGGCGTAGTTTACTTATTTGTTGGCCTAAGCGCAAAACCACAGCTTGAAAACTATGCCTATTTTTATTAAAGATTGCCGAGAGACCTTGTCGAGGATCATCTACCAAGAAAGCGCGGAAGTATGATCTGAAAAATTTAATCTTGACCTAGAGCGCCAAAAGCATAACTCTGCAATTATGTTACTGCTAGACGCCATCATTCGTTTCAGCGCCGTTTCGTTGTTAATCCTATTAACCGCATTGGCCTTTAGAGACGCTCGACAGAGCAAACCCGCGCTATTTGCAGGCTTATTGTCGCTGTCGGCTGCCGCCTTATTACTGGGAACCCCGCACCCTGAACTTCAGCTGCCGATCATTGCTCATACTGTTGTGCGCTTTTTAGACATTCCGAGCGTGGTGTTGGCCTGGTGGTTTGGTCGTTCGTTGTTTGAAGATGATTTCCAACTTGGTAGATTCGAATGGGCGGTTATGATTGTTTTAGTCATTCCAATAACACTGTTTCGACTCGACGAATTAGGTTTTATCGCAAAACTACCGCCATGGCTTATCTTTCTATCCAGCGGCACATCCATTGTATTGATGGCACATTTGATTTTCGTCACTTTAAATGGCCGGCATGACGACATGATCGAATCTAGACGTACCGTTAGAATTTATTTCCTATTAGCATTGGCGTTGGCAACAATCTTAATTTTGATCAGCGAGCGTTTATTTTGGCAACAATTCCCGATTGAAGTAAACATATTAAGAGCCGCTATCACCTTGGCATTAGCGTTCTGGGGCACTTATTGGATGCTAGGCTTTCAGGTTGAAAAGTTATCGTTTGAGTCAGCCGTGACCGAAAATATCCTAGCAACAGAAACCCACACCATTGACCCAAGAGATGCACGATTACACAGCGACTTAATTGAACAGATGGAGGTTCATCATATTTATACTGAGCCAGGTTTATCAATTACCGCATTGGCAGCCAAGCTGAATGCCCCAGAACATCATTTACGCGCACTGATAAACAAGGGTTTGGGGTATCGCAACTTCAGCGGTTTTATTAATCACTACAGAATAGAATCGATTAAATCCGCGATGCAGGACATTAATCACGCCAGAACACCCATCTTAACCCTCGCCATGAGCGTCGGCTTTAACTCTCTGGCTCCCTTCAATCGTGCCTTTCTCAAGCAAGTAAAACAGACGCCAACTGAGTTTCGCCGCCAGCATCAAAATACGCCAAAAAAAACCTAATCACTTCTAAATAAATAAGATCATTTTCGAAACTGAACAGTCTTTTTCAGCTTCGATAGGCTTTTACTCACCCATTTCTTCATATTCAGTCCCATCGCTGATAGGCAGCGAAGTTCGTTTAAGAACAATACGGAACTTACATTGGAGAGATACATGAACCTCACACCTCAATTAGACGCGATTATAAATCACGCCATCATCGGTTTTCAGTTTGAAGCGATTCGCTACAGCATGGGTACATTAGGGGTTTTCTTCCTAATTTGGATATTGCTAGCGCCATTATTAAAGAATCGTAAAATCAGAGCGCATCGCTCGCCAGCTAAACAGATTAAAATGGAGCTGCTGTACTCACTGCGAACAATTCTAGTGTTCGTCGCCCTAGACATCATCATTTTCGATTTCGCTCAAACCGGGGTATTCAAACAGTATCAGGACATAAGCGAGTACGGCACGGCCTGGTTGCTATTCTCTATCGTGCTAATGCTGGTACTGCATGACACCTACTTCTACTGGGCACATCGAGCAATGCATCACACTAAACTATATAAACGTTTTCATTTAACTCATCACCGCTCGCATAACCCCACGCCATTTACAGCTTACTCGTTTGCGGTCGGAGAAGCGGTGGTTATGTACGCATTTATCCCTACGATGCTGCTATTTATTCCGCTACACGGCTCAGCCCTGACTATTGTACTGTTAGTGATGATATTCAAAAATGCTATTGGCCATTGCGGTTATGAACTGTTCCCAAAAAATACGCTTTCAAATCCGATATTAAAACACTTAACTACGGTAACTCACCACGACATGCATCACGAGAAGGCTGGCGGCAACTTTGGGTTCTATTTCACTTGGTGGGATAAATGGATGGGTACTGAGCATAGTAATTACGAGGAGCGTTTCTTGCAGAATACCAGCCGGAGGGTCAAATCAGTAAATTCTGAGCTAGCTATACATCGCGTCTAACTTAAAAAGCTAACTACTAAAAAAGCTCGGTGCAAAAACACCGAGCTTTTCTCGAAATCCATTTCGAGTGCTACTCCTTAGAAAAAACTGAATGCAGAATAATTAGAACGTCAGCTGAAAGCGTACGCGCAACTCATTACCGTCATCATTAGATAGATTGTCTTCACCATCTGTATAGTTCAAGCCAAAACGAACATTTGCATGGGCATACCAGTTCACACCTACGGTAAACGCTGATGCGTCGGTGTTGCCTAACTCAATATCGCTGTGACTGCCGTCGCCATCTTCGTAACGTGCAACTAATTCCCAAGCACCGGATTTGTTTTCTGGCTTAATACGCTTAAATACGCCACCTTTGTAAGGGCGTGATTCACCCGTTAAGACGTAACCAGCCTGCAGATAGTAGCCACTTAAATCGTCATTACCGGCATCTTCGCCATCAACGTATTCGAATTGCGCGTGGAAGGGACCGCTGGCAACCGCTGCTTCAAAACCAAGCGCCGAGTCTTCATTGATGTCCTTGTAGGCCAGACCAAGATGGATTAAACCATTTTCGCCTTTAAATGCAGTAGTGTAACGAGCGGCAAAGCCAGTATCAGAATCTTTCTCATCGTCGGTGAATACGCCTATAGCATAGGTTGAGTTACCACCAGCACGACCATGTAGTTGAACACCTTCAGCACGACCAACAGCATAGCGCTCAGTGATCGCAGAACGCTCTAGAACGCTAATGTCTTTTGAAGACGTCAATTCTTCTAGGCCAAACGGCATTTTTTGGTTACCAATGGTAACATTCGCACCCTTGCCAAACCCTGTATAACGCAGATATAAATCTTCTACACCGTCGCCATTAACATTGAACTGACTCTTGAACGCCCAGTCTTTAGCAATATTACCTTTCACATAAACACGGCCACGACGAAGATCAAAGTCGTCTTCATCGACTACGCCGTTCAATTCGGAACGGTTATAATCGTACATAATACGGCCACCGAACTCGAACTTATAGTCGCCGCTAGATACCTTCAAACCGCCTTTAGTTGATACTTCAACTTCAGCATTAGCACTTGTTGCTACAAATGCGCTTGCAGCAATAAAAGCCGCGATTAATTTAGTTTTCATTTAACTCAAGCCTCTTTAATTCAGAAATGCAGTACTTATGGAGAATCTCTCTAGCAATGGAAATCTCAGCAATAAGTACTTCTCAGTTGTCTCTTTCCAACAGACCAGCGTATTCTGACGGGGCTTCGTTACAACGATATGACAGTGTTTATAGGCTCAAAGACAGACACAAAAAAGGCCGCTCAATGTCGACCTTTTGTTGAGGAGCGAGTTCTGAGGCTAGATTAGGGAGTACCTTCAAGCTTTTTTCTCTCTGCATCGCGACGCTTGCGCCACTCGTCATAAGACACTGTTTCTCCCTCAGGTGAGGTAGTATCAGCGGTAATTACATCTTTTTCGACCACCGGGGGCCGCGTAATATCGTCGGTTTGGACGACACTGCCTTCCGAAGCCACCTTTTTATTGCCGCCACAGGCGCTGATAGAGAAGCTTACAAATAGAAGCAGAGCTAGTTTGCTGATAGAGTTCATAGTAATTATCTTTATTGTTAGTGCTAATACTCAACGGTTTGGGCGGTGATGATAACAAAAATATAACAATAACTAAAACTCACTAACGGTCATTTAATAGGCATTGAAGCTTACTAATGGTCAGCAGAAACCCAACAAGGACACCATGAGCCAACAGTACAAACATTTATTTCTTGGACCGATAGCTGCCACGGCGTTGTATCTGTTGATGATATTTAGCGATGTAGGCATCAACCCGAGTGCAACGGCGGCGATCACCCTTCTGACAGCTTGGTGGTGGGCTACCGAAGCGCTGCCAGTGCCGGCTACCTCATTAGTACCATTTGCGTTATTTCCATTGGCCGGCGTGATTGACCATAAAACCGCTGCATCGGGCATGGGCTCGCACATAATCTTACTGATGCTAGGCGGTTTTTTGATGGCAAAAGCACTCGAGCGATCTGGCGCGCATCAACGATTCGCGATCATAATTTTACGTAGCGTCGGCACCACTAGCGTTAAACGTTTAATTGCCGCGTTCATGCTCACCGCCGCATTTCTATCCATGTGGATCAGTCATACCGCTACTTGCTTGATGT
>JAFMHC010000120.1 GCA_017854775.1 Gammaproteobacteria bacterium
CAGTTTGTGCTGCCGGGGCCGTTTGCGGTGCTGGGGCCGTTTGTGCTGCCGAAGCGGCTTGTGGTGCTGGAGCAGTTTGCGGTATCGGCGCATTTTGCGGCGCTGAAGCGGCTTGTGGTGCTGGCGCAACTTGTGGCGCCTGCTCGTAGCTCGGTTCAAACGCCAGCATTCTCAACAAGGCCATTTCGAAGCCAACCCGCAGGCTCGGCGCAAGCGGTATGTCACGCTTGCTGATTAGCCCAATTTGATAGAACAATTGCAAGGTTTCGGCCGGTATGGCCTGGGCAACACTTCGAATTAGTGCGTCATTGGCATCGGTAGCCGATAGAGCATTGGGAGCAAGCTGAGCCAGTGATACATAGTAGAGTTGCATCAGCACATCGTCTAACGCGACCGAAAAGTCCACCGCCGAATCGGCCATCTCAGCGATCACCGATAAGACTTGATCAACATCATGATCGGCTAAGGCCTTTAAAATAGCCTCGGTCTGAGCAGACTTAATAGTGCCAAGCATGTTTTCGACATCGGCCAAATTGACACGCCCTCCACCTTGGGCAATGGCTTGATCTAACAGACTTAGACCATCTCGCATACTGCCATCTGCTGCTTTTGCAATCGCATGTAAGGCTGCTTGATCAAAGTCTATATTTTCACTGCCAAGAATCTTAACTAACTGATTTTCAACTTGATCAGGCCGCATAGCACGCAAATTAAATTGCAAACAACGAGATAAAATTGTTACCGGCAGCTTCTGCGGATCAGTCGTTGCAAACAAAAACTTAACGTGCTCGGGTGGCTCCTCTAATGTCTTTAACATTGCGTTAAAGCTATGAGTCGAGAGCATGTGTACTTCGTCGATCAGAAATACTTTAAACTTGCCCGTACTAGGCGCGTAATGAATGTTCTCGAGCAGCTCGCGTGTGTCATCTACTTTGGTGCGCGACGCAGCATCAACTTCAATTAGGTCTACATATCGGCCTTCGTCAATCGAAATACAGGTTCCACACTCTTGGCAAGGCTCAGCGCTGGTGCCCTTTTCGCAATTAAGTGACTTGGCGAAGATTCTGGCCAAGGTTGTTTTACCCACACCTCGAGTGCCGGTAAACAAAAATGCATGATGAACTCGACCACTGTCTAATGCGTTAGAAAGTGCTTGCACCACGTGACTCTGCCCAACAACTTCAGAAAAAGCCTTGGGTCGCCATTTTCGTGCTAACGCGAGATATGCCATAGAGATTCAATACCAGACTAATTTCGAAAGCGGTGCGCAATTCCAATAATCAGAAGCTACACCGTATTTTAGCGCCATTTGGATACTGACCCCTTGATAAAGAACCCAGTGACTCGACAAGCGCAAGGACAACACCAAGAATACGTGCCTCTGGCCCTTTTTGAAAGCCTTGCTCAAAAAATTTAAGGAGCCAAAGCCAAGCCAATAAAAGGCCAGCTAATTAAAAACCAGAGTCAGCCTCGAGCTTTTTTGCAGCTTCACCGCAAAAACTAAAAAATCAGCCTTGAGCCTTTTTGCAGCACCTTCGCAAAAACTAAGAAGCCAGCCTTGAGCCTTTTTGCAGCACCTTCGCAAAAACTTAAAGAGCCAGCCCTGAGCTATTTTTGTGAGCTTTGCTTACAAAAGCTAAAACAGCCCTTAACTATTTTTGTGAGCTTTGCTTACAAAAACTAAAAAAGTGGTGGCTAACCTGATCACAGCACCCGAATCAGTCGTTACGGCTGCTCCCTTCCAGGCCTGACCGAGTTCACAACTTATCGCCACTGTGGAGACTAACCACCACCGAGCGGCGATTATAGCGAAGCCTGATGGCTACGCCTACACACTAGTTCGATTTTAGTTAAAAAAAAGCACTTTTTTTTTTAAGCTTTCGCTTTTAGTTTATTATCTAGTCAATAAATGCTGCGCGCCCCACATTTAGCCCCCTGCTAACCACTCCCAACTAACCAAAACAACTAAGAGTCAATGAGCCGAAACAACAACGTCTATCAAGTTAGCCAACTCACAGACGAAATGCGTCGCCTAATGGAAATTAGCTACCCTGAAATCTGGATTGAAGGCGAACTGTCGTCACTTAGTACGCCGGCTTCAGGACATCTGTACTTTAGCCTTAAAGATGAGCGCGCGCAGTTACGCTGCGCAATGTTCAAAGGGCGAGCGAGCATTAATAGCTATAGACCTAAAGCCGGTGATTTGGTCAGAGTAAGAGCAAAGATTTCGGTCTACAGTGCCCGCGGTGATTTGCAGTGTATCGTTCAGCATATCGAAGAAGCCGGCGAAGGTATCTTGCAGCGACGTTTTGAAGAGCTTAAGGCAGCGTTAAATCAGCAAGGTTTATTTGCTCAAGACCACAAACAGGCCTTACCTGCGTTTCCCAAACATATAGGCATAGTAACCTCGCCCTCTGGTGCCGCCGTGCGCGACATCGTTAGTACACTAAAACGTCGTTGTCCTGGAATCCCGATAACTATTTACCCAGCCGTTGTACAAGGGGATACCGGTGCAAAATCGATTATTAATGCTATCCGCGACGCGGTAGCTCACCAGCAATGTGATGTGCTACTAGTAAGTCGCGGCGGCGGATCATTAGAAGATCTATGGTGCTTCAATGATGAGGGGGTCGCTCGAGAGATTTATGCCTGCCCTATTCCAATTGTAAGTGGAGTCGGTCATGAAGTTGATGTCACCATTTCAGATTTAGTTGCTGACCTTAGAGCACCTACGCCCACCGCTGCCGCTGAGTTAGTTAGCCCGAATACAGAGCAATTGCTAAATCAATTAGAAAGTATAAAATTTCGTTTACCTAGAAGCTTTGAGAGGTTTATTCAACGACGTGCGCAGCAAGTCGACTTTACTGGCCGCCAGTTAGTGCACCCTAGACAACAACTAAAACATAATAGCGATAAACTTGATCGTATAGCATCACGCTTAACTTTGAATATTAATTCATCGATTTCTAGACCGACAATCGCCGCCGACAATTTGATTAAGCGACTTCGATTTCAAAACCCTCGGAGGCTCGTAGATAATAAGGCGCTGTCAATGTCTATAATCAGCCAGCGGTTACAACGCGCCACTAACAGCAAGCTAAGTTCAGTGCAAAAAGCAACTCACAATTTGGGGGGGCAGTTGCATTTAGTTAGCCCGCTAGCAACCCTTGATCGGGGCTTTGCTATTGCACGCGACCAGCAAAAAGAGATTGTACGTAGCACAAATCAGCTGTCGGCTGACGACAAGATCAGTATTCAGCTTAGCGACGGTCATGTTGACTGCGATGTTATCGAGGTTAGAAAATGATACCCCGCTTAGCAATATCGCTAATTATTGTGGTCGCAGGTCTGAGCATCACCTTAAACAGCGTTGCAAATGATAAGTTTAGCCATCCCGGCGGCGTCGCCCAGCTTACTATCCCCAAGAGCTCTTCCGACACCCCTGAAGTAAAATTTGGTTTAAACGAGCCAGTTGTAATAGAGTATCCCGACTATTGGAGAATACTGGTCGGGTTGAGCCTAGAAACATTGCCCGGTGAGTATGTGGTGTATATCAAATCTGGCGTCGATGGCTCCACAGTGGAATATAAAAAGATAGTCGTCAAACAGAATGATTACCCGTTCCGCGAATACTCTGATCGAAATAGCATCGTTAATCACCATGCAGCGATCAAAGCGGCCAACTCGTTTAGTGAACTTGACTATAGCAATACTCAGCAACCCAGCCTGCCTCTTCGGTGGCCGTTAGACGGTAGCTGGTCAAATAACTTTGGGCACAAACTATACGACACCAGATTAGCGACACTGTTCACGCCAAATGCGCTTGTCATTAGTGCCACAGAACTCAGTACCGTTGTCTCCCCTCAATCCGCCATTGTCTCGAAAATAACCACTTCGGCGTCTGGAGTTTCTACTGTATACCTCGATCATGGGCGAGGGTTGTACAGCATTTTATCTGGGCTAAGCGATATAACCGTAGAAGTCGGCAATGGTGTTGTCTCGGGAGCGATCATTGGCACACTATTAGCAACTGATGAGGGTGCCTTGGACAAGTCTATATCTGCCGATCAAACTTTGATCTGGCAAACCGTAATAAACAATGCCTATGTAGATCCGCAAGTACTAACACAACTAGAACCCTAAGCCGAATGAACCTGAGTGCTCGCAAAGATGATTTGCTTGAGCTGGATATAATATTATGTCGAAATGTCACATTTGCAGCCATCGGTTCAAGTTTGTTAGCTTTGCTGCACTGCTAATTACGCTGATCGTCAACGTTAACGTCTTGGCGCAACCGTATGAGCGATCGGAGGTGCTTGATAACAGTGTAAGCTTTCGCTTTGCGACGTTCGCCAAGCACAAAGTTCACTACGCGTCTTCTGGCAATCTCGATAAACCCGGCGTGCTATTTATCCATGGCACGCCCGGCGATTGGGGCGCATTTGAAAACTACCTCGAAAGCAACCAGTTACAACGTGACTTTTTTCTGCTCTCAGTCGACCGCTTAGGCTGGGGTGAATCACCATTAGCGCCCGAGTTAATTGATGGTGATTTCGACCTACAAGCACGTGCAATTAAAGCTGTAATGGATCAATACCCGACAAAAAAGTGGACCCTCGTCGGTCATTCTCTGGGCGCTTCGATAGCACCAAAGATCGCCTTGTATGCTCCCGACTCAGTTGATTCGCTGTTATTATTGGCGGGCTCTCTAGACCCTAAGCTAGGTAAGCCTCGTTGGTACAACTGGGCGGCGAGCACATGGGCAATATCGAGCCTAATTGGTAACTCGATGAAGTACTCGAATAGAGAAATTATGGGCTTGCGTAAACAATTGAAATTGATGGATGCCGAATTAAAGCTAACCACATTAGACACCGACCTACTGATCATACAAGGCGGCAAGGACAAACTCGTCTCACCCAAAAACCCGAGCTATGCAGCGTCAGAATGGCAATCAACCTTTAACACCATCGAAGTAATTCAACTTGGCGATGAAGGACATTTTCTGCCATGGCGGCAGGCCCCGCTTGTGGTGCGGTCACTTTACAAACTTAGGGCTGCTCGAGAGCAGCCCTTGCGATATTAGTACTATAAAAAAAGCGGTAAAAACAGGTAACAATGCGATTCAAGAAATGACGCTATTGGTTATCATCTCCTTTGGCTTTACGCCTGCCGCCGCCACGGTATTTAACCTTATCTTTACTCTTGCGCGAGGATTTATCCGGCTCGTAAGGATTCTCTGATGTTTTAAAGGTCAAGCGCACCTTGGTACCTACCATATCGTAAGCTCTCTCAAAGGTATTTGAGATATAGCGTTCATAGGTCTTTGGTAACTTGTCCAACTGATTGCCATGAATAATCACGTGCGGCGGGTTCATGCCACCTTGGTGACCAAACTTAAGCTTAATCCGATAATTACCTACCATCGGAGGGTTACGCTTTTCTTCAGCGTCAGCCAGAATTCTATTGATCTGACCAGTACTCATGTCGGTCATGGCACTTTCATACAACTTATCGACAAGGGGCATGATGGTGTGAACGCCTTTGCCGTACTTAGCTGAGATAAATTCAATCGGGATATTTCCCATATGGCTGAATTTACGATCTATTTGCGCACGAACTTGTTCTTTATCGTACTTACTCATGCCATCCCACTTATTAACCAGAATCATCAGTGAGCGTCCACTGCTAAACACTAGGTTAATCAAACGGTTATCTTGATCTACAATGCCGTCCTGCGCGTCAATGACAACCGCTACAACCTGTGCAAGCTCAACCGCTCGTAAGGTCTTCATGACTGAAAACCGCTCGACCCTATCATCAATACGCGATTTTTTGCGCATACCGGCGGTGTCGATTAACACGTATTCTTTATCGCCGACCTTAAACGGTACATGAATACTGTCTCTAGTAGTGCCTGGCATATCAAAAACGACCACGCGCTCTTCGCCAACTAAGGTGTTGACCAAGGTTGATTTACCCACGTTTGGTCGTCCAACGATCGCCAATTTAGCAACGCCCGCAGGTATGTCGTAGTCACTATTCTCAGCGTCACGCTTACCTTCAGTCTCAGTAAGAATCTGATTCATCAACAGGTTGACGCCGTCACCATTCTTTCCAGAAATAATATGTGGATCGCTCAAACCAAGCTGATAAAAGTCAGAGGCGATCATGCCCTTGTTTAAACCTTCAGCTTTATTGACACTAAGGTAAACAGTAATGCCAGTATTGCGCCGTAATTGTTCGGCAATCTCGAAGTCTACTGCTGTCGCACCATCGCGGCCATCGACGATAAATATCACCGCATCGCTATCTTGCAATGCTTGATTAACTTGATCTCTCATCAAATTGTGAATTTCATCATTGTCTGATTCGATTCCACCGGTGTCGACCACCCAATATGGTGTGCCACCGATTCGCCCGACACCGACCATTCGGTCACGTGTCACGCCCGGCCTATCATCGACGATGGCATCTCGGCTACGAGTCAGTCGATTGTAAAGAGTTGATTTCCCGACGTTAGGCCGACCAACAATAGAGATGATGGGCTTAGGCTTTTCAACCGTGGGAATGGTTTCGATAATGTCTTCTTGTTCCACGATTGTGTTACCTAGTGCAGAAATTATAATTTTAAAATCAATGTCATAGGCGCACTAAAAGACTAACAATTCAGCCCGCACGTGCGCCAACATACGATTAGCTTTTGTTGATAATACTAATTGATTGCAAACTGCCGTCACTGTCTAAAAAGTAGACCACGTCTGAATCGACAATCGGTTCGCCAATAATTGTGTTGGCGCCGAGACTATGTTTGCCTACGATAACGCCGTCGCTTTTACGCAGCACGTATAAACCTCCGTCGCCTTCGCTTGCTAATATGTAAGGACCTACCGATATTGGAGCACTCACTTGGAAGTACTGCAAGTCTGTTTGTGACCAACCCTTCTGCCCGTCTGTGCGATCAAGCTGGTGTACCACTCCAAGCTTGTCAGTTACATAAAGATAAGCAGCATCGTAGGCAAGCGAGTGAAACGACGATACATCGCTGCTCCATGCTATTACTTGCTTGCGAATATCCAACGCGTGCGTTACTTCTTGGTAAGAACTGATGTACAAATAATCGCCTACTATCAACGGGTTGGTATCGATATCAGATAAGCGGTCAATCTCGTTTGTTCCACGCGGAAATGAGATCGGAAAGTCCCACAAAGCGGTACCATTTTCAGCTTGGAGCGCTGCCATATTCCCGTCAGAAAAACCAATAAAAACAACGCCTTGTGTCAATACTGGACGAGATTCGCCGCGCAGAGTTAACTTCGGAAGCTGACGACTAATGGTCCATTTAACGCTGCCATCATAAGACGATAAGCCGAACACTTTGCCATCGCCCGTGCGTGCGACAACGACTCCATTATCAATCACTGGGCTCGCTAGAATTTCACTACTAAGAGCAGCCTTCCAAGCGATTGTGCCATCTGCTTGATTAAAAGCGTAAACAAACCCTTGATCAGTGCCGACTAACACTAAGCCACCACCGACGCCGACGCCAGCCGAAATAACTTCTTTTGACAACTTCACCTTCCAAGCTTGCTTGCCCGTCTCAGAAGCTAACTTATAAACTTGTCCGTTTGCAGATGCAGCGTAAATATAAGCGCCGAAAAGAACAGGTGAAAGCACCGCGTCGCCTGTTTGAATCTTGCCCCCTAGGCCAACTCGCCAGTTTTTTTCAACTTTAGTGACTGTTTGGATTTTAGGTTTGCTAGGCTTTGGATCCTCGCCAAAGAAATCAGTTTTCTTAGATTTGCCACCGCATGCAGCCACCATAAATGTCATTGCAAGTATTATTATTAAACGCGAATTTTTCATTATTATCATTCCTTACAAATTCTAATCTACAACTGTAGGGCTAGACGCCAATACACTTCTTTTTATTAGTTTGATTCGACGCTAGCTTGCGCTGTCGCAGCCGGCAAGCGGTCGATTTTCAAACTCAATAATTGTGCGTAGCCCGACTGTGAACTAGGCAATGTATCAATCGCCTTTTGAAAAAGCTCTCGCGCCTTATCTGTGTTGCCCTCGCGAACATTTACTTCAGCCAGTACTTCGTCATAATGCGATTCGAAGCCATGAGTTGGAGTAAAGCTTGCCAGCTTTCGAGCCTGCTCTAAGTCACCTTGCGATAATTTGATCTTGGCTTGGCGAATTCGCGCTGTGTGCTGAAGGCCTGCCTCGGCTGCGTTGTCGACAACCCACTGAAGCTCAATGTAAGCCGCATCTAAATCATTGATGGATAACTTCTTGGCCTTCAACAAGGCCGCTTTAGCCGCGTACGATGACGAAGCATAGTTTTCCTTAAGCTCGGTTACTTGTGCGTCGATATCGGACAAGCTCGAATCACTAACTTCGGTTAGTGCGGCTTGATATAGCGCAGAAGCTTGCTCAGCATTTCGTTGAACGCTGTCTTTGTACTGCTCGTAACCAAAGATCGCCGCTAAGCCTAAAGCAATACCTATAGCTAATGCCGGGCCATTGTCTTTAAGCCACTTACGGGCACGTTCATCTTGTTCTTCAGGGGTCAGAAAAATGTCGTCAGCCATGGGGAATCTCGTTATATTTTTTAATGTTATTAAAGTACTTGATATTTCTAACGCTACTTTAAAGTGTGTTTATCTGCGCCAAAGAATAGTTAACTCAAACTGTTATGCCCAGACCTCGCTAGATCTACGGAGCCCAACATTATAGCGATTCTAGTAAATTAGTCACGGTGTTAGCGACTTCGTTTTGCATTACTGTCCGCTGAGCGATTGGTGCTTCTGTTCTGCGCAAGACCTTAATACTTGCCTTTCCTTCAACAGCTTCATCGTCGCCGATGATTACCGCAATCGGAGCGCCGCTTTTATCGGCCCTCTTGAACTGGTTTTTCATACTACCATCACCCATATGGCACTGCACTCGCAGGCCCGTGCGAACCATTTCAGCCTGTAGTGAAATCATTTGCTTGCGGGCGCGATCGCCAATCGATACCAAAAAAGCGTCGGGGGCATCTTGCTCTTGCTGTTTTGCGATAGGCGCAGCTTGCTCTTGTAGTATTTGCACTAAACGCTCAAGCCCCATGCCAAAACCAAAGCCTGGCGTCGATTGGCCACCTAGCTGCTCAACCATCGAGTCATACCGTCCGCCACCACAGACTGTCGATTGAGCGCCATAATCGGCGTTAACCCATTCAAATACTGTGTCGTTGTAATAATCTAAGCCGCGTACTAAACGCGGATTGATGGTGAAGTCGATCTGAAGATCTTGCAAGTAACCCTGCAAGCAAGCAAACGCATCAGCCGACTCGGGCGATAAGTAGTCTAAAATGCTCGGCGCATCCAGCAATAACGCCTGAACTCCCTCATTTTTGCTATCGAGAATGCGCAATGGATTAGTCGTCAAGCGCCTTTGACTGTCTTCATCCAGCGCGTCAACGTGTTTTGACAGATACTCAATTAATGCGCTGCGATAGCGTTCACGAGTATCCACATCGCCTAAACTATTGATCTGTAATTCAGTATGTTGCAAACCCAAGTCTGTGAATACCTTATGTATCATCGCCAGCACTTCGGCCTCTATATCTGGAGTAGACCACCCATAACATTCCACTCCAATCTGATAGAACTGACGATAGCGACCCTTCTGAGGCCGTTCATGGCGAAACATCGGGCCGGTATACCATAAGCGCTGCTGCTGGTTATAGAACAAACCATTTTCAATGCCAGCACGAACGGTGCTCGCTGTGCCTTCGGGGCGTAAGGTCAAGCTATCACCATTACGATCGTCAAAGGTGTACATCTCTTTCGACACAATGTCAGTTTCAGCCCCGATAGAGCGGGCAAAAAGATGAGTGCTCTCCAATAACGGCGTACGAATTTGTTTATAGCTGTATTGAGCAAACACGCCAGCACAGACCGCTTCCACCGCCAACCATAATGGGCTTTCATTCGGTAGAATATCGTTCATTCCTCGAATGGCTTTAATTTGAGACTTTTTACTCATACTTCTTTTTGCTCATACTCTAGGAGTATCTGAAAATTTCTTCTATTTTAAATAGGCCGATGTCGATCCGAGGACCACAGAGAGGACCACGGAATGCCATCATGACGAATAGTTTATATCGCGCCTATTCTCCGACTGTAAAGCGCGCAAATACGCCTTCACGAAACGGTGCAATATCATATGCCGCGCCATTGAAAACGGCCGAAACTGCTTTAGCATTGCCAATAAAAACGCTCATGGGCGTGGTCGCTGAGACGCTCAGATCTTCACCCTGAGCATAGCTTTTATACGCTAAGCGATTACCGTCACCATCTCTAATATCGACCCAAGATGTGTCAGTAAAACTAAGGCTCAGCTGATTCTCCACAGAAACAGGCTCAGCGACAATTTCATCATCACTTTCTTCAGTAAGCTCAACCGACCTAAGTTCGTCTGGGCCTTGATCATCCTCAGCTTGCGGAGCTTGAACCGTACTAATACTTTCTGGCGTCGCAACACTCACAGTTTGCGAGCCACGTATGCCACCTAATTGGCCAGTAAACCAAAGAAAACCTACGATTGACCCTAGTACAACAATAACGACAACCTTACCCGCAGTAAAAAAACCTCTCGAGTCACTGTCGTTAGCGCTACCAATTCCACGAGGCATCTCATCTAAACGTGAACCCTTTTGCCAATTCGGATTTAAATAATGATCTAGCACTTCATCTTCGTTGAGACCGAGTAAGCGAGCGTATGAGCGGATGTATCCGCGAACATAAGTTGGCTCCGGCAATCCTTCACTCTGATCAAGCTCGATGGTTCTAATCTGTGTCGCCGAGAGATTTAGCGCACCGGCAATCTCTTCGACTGTCTTATTCTGTTGCTTACGTGCGGCGGCCAATAGGCTGCCACTGCCCTGCTTAGGAGCTACTTGAACTTCGTCTTCTAATTTCTTCTTATCGTCCACTGTTTTCCTCTTACAACTCAAACCCAAATTAAAGTGTCGTCGCGTGCTGGCGATTATGTTTAGCCAGACCTGTCGTTACAGATTGGCCAAACCTGTATTTATATTGCTCAATAAATAGCCATCAATATTAGCGATCTGCCTTGCGAATTGCGCGTGCCTCGACCGATGCCGGAAACTCAGTTAATAACTTAGTTCGGTATTCGGCCGCAACAACAGCAGCATTCAAACTTGATTCTATTTGATACGCCAGTAAAAGTGAGTCAGGTTGCGGTTCGGTAATTGCAAGCAGCCGTTCAATATAGGCCCTTGAAGACAAATAGCTGCGTGCATCAAATTTCATTCTCGCAAGCTTAAATAGAGCGGGAGCGAGTCTTGGGTTTATCGACAATGCTTTCTTGAGGTATATTTCAGCTTCAGCGCTATCAACATCGGCAAGGCATTCACCGGCTCGCATATAACTCAACTCGGCTCGTCTAAATAATGGATTCGAAACCGCTATGTCAAAATATTTTTTAGCTTTCTCAGCCTGCCCAGTTTGACACAAGAATGTACCAAAATCATGCGCTGCAGGAGAGTTTTCCCTATCCGCTGAAATCGCCCGGCTGAAATAATTTTCGGCCTCGCGGTACTGTTTCAGCTGCGACATCAATAACGCCATCACGTAATTGCTATCTGAATGATTAGGACTAATTCTCAACGCAGTGGTTAAAGAATCTTTAGCAGTAGACAGTTGTCCCTGCTCCATATAGCCACGCGCAAGCTGGGTGTGAATTAGAGCCTTTTCGTCAGCCCTAAGCTTAGCTTTACTCTCGGTTTTAGGTTGGTTCAGCTGACCGCCAGTAGCGCAAGCGCTCAAGCCGACGACCATAAACAGTAGCAGTAAAAAAGGTTGAATCTTTACGGTGAGGCTTGTTATATTTTTCAGCATAGAGTCTATTGTATTTTTTCCGCCTGCTTTTGTCTAAATTTTTCCGACCTGCGAGTACGATCCATTACATCGCCAGCCAATTGACCACAGGCCGCTTCGATGTCATCACCACGCGTTCGTCGGACTGTAACGATAACGCCGGCATTGTGTAAAATATCTCTGAAACGATTGATTCTCGAATTCGACGAGCGTTGATAATCAATACCCTCGAATGAATTAAAAGGAATTAAATTAACTTTACTTGGCACTGTTTTCATTAACGCAGCCAATTGATGCGCATGTTCGAGCTCATCATTGATGCCCTCAAGCATGACATATTCAAAGGTGATGCGAGATCGAGCCGAATCAGCGACATAGCGATTGCAAGCCTCTAACAAGGTTTTAATTGGGTACTTTTTGTTTAGCGGCACGAGAACATTACGAAGCTCATCATTAGGTGCATGCAATGACACCGCCAAGCTCACCGGGCAAGCCTCCTTTAACTCGTCAATTTTCGGAACAACGCCTGCGGTGCTTAACGTAATACGACGTTTCGACAAACCGAAACAAAAATCGTCTTGCATGATTTTCATTGCCGATACAACGTTATTAAAATTCATCAAGGGCTCGCCCATTCCCATCATGACGACATTGCTAACAATTCGGTCGTCAGTCTCATATTGCTTAGCAAGCATGTGCTTTGC
>JAFMHC010000121.1 GCA_017854775.1 Gammaproteobacteria bacterium
ACGACCCGGCAAAAATTAGACCATTAATAACGCCAATCAGGCCTAAAGGGATGGTCACTAAGATGATAATCGGGCTACGAATCGAATTAAATTGTGACACTAACAACATCAGTATCACTAACAAGGCAATTGGCAGCTTAGCCGCAATCGATGCGCCAGCATCACCCGACTCAGACGACTCGCCGCCTAATTCATAATGATAGCCGTCTGGCCATCGACCCGATTCATTGCTAAGCAGTGGTTCGATTTCAGCGGTTACCTCGGCGGCGTTAAATTCAGGTTTAAGCTGAACCTTAAGTGATAAGGTTTTAACTCGATCTCGGTGCTCAATCACACCGGCTTCAAAGGCAAGTTTTACATCGGCTACTTGTCGTAGCGGTACAAAATTACCGGTCGATTGTGAATAGACACTAAGCCCATCTAACTTACTAATATCTTCTCGGTCGCTGACATCAGCTCGCAAAATAATGGGGACTAAATCGTCTTCGTCACGAAATTGCGATAACTGCTGGCCCTGTAAGTTGGCGCGCAAGGAATAAGCCACATCATCACTACTAACGCCAGCGCGTTGTGCACGTTCTTGATTGACTTCAACCCTGAGCTTTTTACTCGGTAAGCCCCACGAGTTTTTAACCGATAATACCTTTGCGTTCGAATACAAAATTTCTGTGGCGGTATCGGCAATACGATATAACTGGTCAACGTCATCACCTTGAATTCGCACCACAATCGGGTAGCCCACTGGTGGGCCATTCTCTAAGCGAGATATCTGCTTGGATAGATCTGGTTGAGCCTTGGTAAGATACGCCTCAATACCATTAATAACTTCATCAACCACCTGCCCGTCTCGAGTATTAGCGATTAAAAACGCATTGGCGGGGTTTTGATTCGGTGGGTTTATTGTTAGTGCTAAGCGTGGGCCGCCTTCACCGACGAAGGTCATCCAACTGGTCATCGGTGCGGGATTATCGCCATCGGCTTGACCATATTCGCTTTTAATGAAATCGTCCAAATCTTCTACCATTTTGGTAGTCGTTTCAATCGACGTACCCAGAGGCATCTCTAGTTTAGCGGTAAATACAGGGTCTTCAGAGGGCTCGATAAAAATTTGTGGCACGAACCTCATCAGCATTATCGATAATAAAAACACCACCACAATAGCGCCTATAGAGATAAGTCTATTGCGCAAAGACCAATTCAAACACTTGCTATAGAAGGTGTACAACGGGCCGTCCAGAGCATCTTCTGAGGGCTGTCCTATTGGTGATTTAATCGCCCTCACGGTAAGCAGTGGTAAAAATGTCATTGCCAAAAACCATGAGACTAATAGAGCAATCGCCACCACGTAAAATATGTCGGAGGTATATTCACCAACCGCCGATTCAGCTAAGCCAATCGGCATGAAGGCAGCGGCCGTGGTTAATGAGGAAACTAACAATGGCGTCGCCAACTCTTTTCCCGACTCTACAGCGGCTTGCACCGCGCCTATTCCGGCATTACGTTTAACCAATACAGATTCGACGATGACAATGGCGTTGTCAACCAACAAACCTAGCGCAATGATTAAGGCCGCTAAGGAAATCTGATTGATGGTAATCGAAAATACCTGCATGAAATAAAACGAGATCATCATGGTAAACGGGATCAAAGTGGCTACCACCAAGCCGGTGCGCAGCCCCAGAAAGATCAACATCACCGCTACCACAATCATCACTGACTGACTTAAGCTAGAGACAAAATTGTCGATGCTCACTTCGACTAAATCGGCTTGAAACCAGATTTTTTCGATACTGATTCCCCATGGATACTGTCGCTCTAGTGCTGGCATCAAGGCATCTAAACGCGCCCCTAACTTGAGAATATCGCCGCCATCGCGCATCGAAACGCCAATCGCCATGGCACTTTCACCGTTGACTCTAGTCAGACTACTGGGCGGGTCTTCATAGGCCAAATAGACTTTTGCAATGTCGGATAGATACACTAAGCCAACCTCAGGAATCGAGATCACTGTGCGCCGAATGTCGTCAATACTTTCGAAGTTACCGGTTGGTTCAAGGGTAATACGTTCGGTGCCACTGACAATACTGCCGCCGGCTGAGACAATGTTTGCTCGGCTTAAAATGCCGGATAATTGCTGCGGCGAAAGGCCAAGCTCATTTAAGGTCGCACTCTTATAATCTATAAAAACACGCTGTTGTTGTGCTCCGTGGATATTAACCTTGGCGACGTCTGGGTCTTTTAGCAACTCATCACGAATTTGATCGGCGACATCTAATAGCTCGGCGTAACTAAAACCCTCACCAGTAAGGCTATAGACACTACCAAATATATCGCCATATTCATCGTTAACTTGTGGCGCAGGCACGCCCTCAGGCAGCTCACTTTGGATGTCTTCAACCTTGCGCCTGAGGTTATCGAAGATAGGCCGCATATCGGTATAGCGTTCCTGAAAGTTGACCTGAATAATCGAAATACCGGGCAGAGATTCGCTGGTGATAAAGTCTATCTCCGGCATCTCTTGTACTTTTTCTTCGATTTTTTTAGTGACTAACTGCTCCACACGTTCGGGGCTTGCACCATTAAACCGTGTGCTAATTACCGCTGCACGAATAGTAAAGCCGGGGTCTTGTTGTTTAGGTAGGCTAAAAAATGATGATATTCCGGTAATGAACAGAGCAAAGACCAACACTAACAATGTTCGATTATTGTTAACCGCTATTTGAGTTAAATTCATCGTCAATTCCCCGGCGGCCTAAAACGAAACCAGCATGCCCTGGCGCACAAAGGAGACTCCGGCAACCACTACTCGATCGCCGGTTAACAAGCCTGCCGCTACTTCGATGCCACCGGTTTGCAACTCACCTAAACTGACCGGCTTTTTGTCAATCGTACCTTCGGTTTCCATCTCGTTCTCAGACAATGGCCTTACCACGTAAACGAAGGCGCCTTCCGCTCCCTGCACTACGGCGGATAGAGGCAATAAGAAATCTTGCTTTGAATCAGAGTTATTCTCAAACGAAACCGACGCGGCTAATCCTGGACGAATATCGGAGCTATTGTTGTCGTCAACTAATATAGTCACCGGAAAGGTCGACCCTAGACCGCTAGCGCCGACACCAACTTCGATAACCCTACCAGAGAAAACAACATCGGCAATCGTATCAAACTTAATTTTGGCCGCTTTGCCATTGGCTAAATCGCCGATCACACTCTCAGGCACGGTAATTTCAATTTCAAGCTCGTCACTGCAGTTAACCCGAGCAACATCGCTGTTGGTTGAGACGTTTTCGTTGACCGATACCGAAATCGAGTCGATCACGCAGTCGACGTCGACGGTTAGTTTTGTGTATGACAGGTTTAACTCGGCTAGTTGCAAGGACTTTCGTGCGGCGCGCAATTGGGCAGCAACAGAATCTGAGTTTGCCCGTGACGAATCCAAATCACCCAAAGAGGCATTGTTATTGGCGTACAAGGCTCGAGTACGCTGGTAGGCCGCGCGCGCATTTCGTGAAGCGGCCATACTTTGCTCTACCGTTGCCTGAGCTTGTTGTAGCTGCAAATCATAGGTAGAAGCATCTAAACTGGCAATCACCGTGCCCGCCTCAATGCGGTCTCCTACCTTAGCCGGTACTCGGTCGACGGTGCCACTGACTTTAAAACTTAAACGCGATTCTTGCGCTGAACGGCTAACGCCTGAAAACGTCTTCAAATTTGCCGTCACATCATCGTTCACCAACACGGTTCGAACAGGCCTGACGATTATTTCTTCTTCCTCCTCAGATTGTCCGCAAGCGGTCAGACCAACAATGGCAATCAAAAGGCATACGGATAGGCGTGTATCGATAGCTGGCTTATTAATTAAACGTTTCATTTCAAACCTACCTGAGTTGCAATTTCTTGACGTATTATTTTCTTTTGCTGGTCGCTCATTAAAAACTCATAGGTACCGATCGCGCGTTGCATTTCGATACTCGCTCTGAAAAACCCGATAGACGCCTGAACTTCGGCCAAATTTGAGCTTATGCTGGCATTTTGCGCATCGAGCAAATCGACTGCCGGGACGGCTCCTTTACTATAGGCGTCGGTTACCAGCGAGAGACTTTTAGATGCCGCTATAGCCGCGTTACTACTGAATTCAAGATTGAATAAAGAGGTAGTTAAATTGTTCATGCTGGCTCTTAACGATTGCGAAATGTTCTGCTTCAGCGTTGCTAACTGATTCTCCAATTGAGCCAATTCCAATTCAGCACGTTTCTTTAATGCGCGAGTTTGACCGCCCTGGTAGAACGGTATTCGTGCATTCAACATAAGCTGCCAGTCGCGACCGTCAAGGTCGTTGGCCTGCGCTGAACTATTGTCTAAGTTTTCGGACACCTGCCCGGTCAGGCTCACTTCAGGCAACCAATTTCGTCGCTTGAGTGTTTTCAATTCTCGCTGCTTAGCCTCGATAATAGCGTCTAATCGTTGAATTTCGGGAGTGTCTTCGAATGATTTTCTTAGACCAAACTGATACATACGTTCAAAGGTATCAGTGTTGTCCATCAATTTAAATATCTCGTCGATGCTATAAACCATCGAGTTATTTAGATCCAAAGGCATTAGCTCTAACTCAGCTGCAATATCTCTATTAATCACGCGGTTAAGGTTTTGTTTGGCAATTAGGACATTCGAAAAACTTTCGAATACCGCCGACTTACCGTTTGATACTTGAGTCTCCCAACGATATTGATCGGCCGATGATGACACCCCAATCGATACCCGGTCCCTAGCCAGTTCAAGGTTCTTTTCGGTGAAATCTAAATTCTCCTGCTGAATCGCCGCAACCGACTGCGACTGCAACACATCAGCCATAGCCAGACTTGCTTCACGTATAGTGTCTAACTGAGCTTGCCTATATTCATAAGAACTCGCTTTAGCCAATAATGATTGGATAGCATAATTTCCAAACTGCCGATCAGAAAAAAGTGTTTGGCTTAGTTGAATATTGGCATCGGTCGACTCTTCGTTAGCGAAGCCTGACCGCACTAAGGCTGAATCATCTTTACGTTTTAGATAGCTGCCATTAGCTGAAAGCTGCGGTAACAATGCACCTTTAGCAAAGGCTTGTTCATTCATCTGCAAGTCGACATTATAGGCAATGCTCTTCAAACTTAAGTTTTCGGCCAGTGCTCGCTCGGTGATTTGCAGCAAATCGAGGCGATCCGCCGCATTGCCTACGCCAAAGTTAACCACCTCTGCGTCGACCAGCACCTTGAAATCGATGGCGATGCCTAATTTTTGCGCCGTGCTGCCGTTGATGGTGAGCATCTCTTTGGTTTCAACCAAAACCGGTTGTTGGCTTGCTAGCTCACCGAGCATCACCGCTTGCATATTCAACGCATTTCGCCGCGCTGAAAACTGGTAAACCGATTGGTTTAAGGGAGTCGCAAGGAGGCCGTACTGAATTAAATTCTCTTCTAAGTAGCTAAAGGTCGGCAAACCTCTATTAGTTAACTCGGCAATTAGCTCTGGAAGCATGCTGCGCGGGTAACGGGGAATGTAGCCGATCATCACAGCGTCTACATCATTTGGGATGCGGTCTAGCAGGTTATGGTCTTCGCCATCGTGAGGTACCATTTGCAAACGGAGATCGTCGCTGGCCTGCAAACGCTCTAGCAACATGGGTGGCAGCACCCGAAACAGCACCTCATCACCGATAATCGCAATATTGTTGAAACGCACAACCTCACGCAAATTTTCAATCGTTTCAGCAAACTCAGAGCTATAACTTAAATAACTCAAGTTTCTTTTATTTGATATGCCGTTGTCACCCACCGTTGCTTTAAACGGCGCCTGCGCTAACTCACGCTCTATTACCAGTGGCAGAAACGTTGGCTTAGCGAATGTTGAACGCTTAACTACTACTTGATTGGCAGCAACGCCCAACACTAGCAGCATATCCACTTTCGGGTTCTGGTAAATCGCATTGAGCTGACGGTTAAAGTCATCCGATGACCAATCAATTTTATAGTCAATGTAGCTTAAGGTGAAGTCTGCCGCGGTAAGCGCCTCTAGCTCATTGATATGTCTTTGCCGCATACCATACTCGTCGCTAGTCTTCGCGTCCTCAAGCAAGGCGATGGTAATTTTCGGCTTGGTTTGCGCTTCAGCCCGACCAGACACTAAGGCAAGGTTTAAAAGCACCGCGACGTTCAGCGTCAATAAAAGCGTTAACAGCTTAGTCAAGAACCGCCTAGTTAGAAACCGCTTAGTTAAAATGAATCTGTGAACCCTACTCGATGTGAGTTTTGATAATGTATTCATACGCTAAATGTAGCACGCGGCTAGTACCGAGTAATTAAGATTTGAATGGCAATCTACGACATAATAATTTTATCCAATGCGTCATGATCTAGACGCCCCTTATCAACCTTAAGATAAGCGGTGGCTTCGCCTTCGATGATAATAACCTCTTCAACGCCGGTTACGGCCTCAAGCATAGCCTGACAATCTAAGCCCGCGGCGTGATTAACATTAACCACTAAACTGTCAAGAAGGCGAAACTTGGGGGCCCTGTAAACTATCCAAAGCCAAATCAGCAAACCCATTGCACAGACGATAAAAACCGCCGCAACGCCTAGATTGCCATAAAGCACGCCACCAACAAAGCCACCGAAAAAGACGCCCAAGAATTGAAACGTATTGTAGACTCCCATCGCTGAGCCCTTCGACGCTGCTGGGGCTAGCCTCGAAACCAGTGATGGCAACATCGCCTCTAATAGATTGAAGCCCCAAAAGAAGAAGAACATGCATACCGTTAGCGCCATGACGCTGCTCGGCCCAAGAATCAGAAGTAATTGAGCAAATAACAAAATACAGATCGCGGAAAAGAACACCCGGAACAATTGATTCTGACGTGCTGACAGAATAATCATCGGCACCATAAAGACAATCGAGCCTAATAATGCGGGAATATAGACCTGCCAATGATCGCCGGTTTCTAAACCGAGACGCTCTAACATAATTATCGGCACCACCACAAACATTGCGGTTAGCACGAAGTGTAAAATAAAAATACCACAGTCCAAACGAATCAATTGAGGGTTTTTTAATAGCTCCAACATTCTGCTCGGAACTGCTCGAACCTCAAGATTTCGAGTCTGCACTGGGGTCGGCACTACTTTGACGATTAGCACCATTGAACCAACAGCGAGTATCGCGGTCATAATGAACAAGCCTTGCACACCAATAATGGATTCTAGCAACGGCGAGGCAATCAAGGCCAGGAGAAATGCCATGCCGATCGTCATACCAATTATGGCCATGGCTTTGGTGCGTTGGCTTTCACGAGTCAAATCACTGGTTAATGCGAGTACCGCAGCAGCTATCGCACCTGCACCTTGCAATGCTCGCCCAATAACAACGCCTTCGATGGTGGTCGAGAAGGCCGCCACTAAGCTACCCAAGACAAACACTGACAAACCGAATAAAATCACCGGTTTACGCCCAAATTTATCAGACATGATGCCAAACGGTATTTGAAAAATCGCTTGGGTAATGCCATAAACCCCAAGTGCAATACCCATTAACATAGGCGACGCATTAAGCTGCTCTGCGTAAATAGACAACACCGGCAATATCAGGAATAAACCAAACATACGTAGGCCGTAGACCGATGCTAGGGCGGTTATTGAACGACGTTCTAAACGATTTAAACCAGATTTATTCAGCGCAGATACTTTCACGAACTAATAACCAAAAACTATTTATCAAAAAGAAGCTAACGCAACTAGCGTTAAAACTCGGATTGGAGTCAAAAAATGATATCGCTTTGACATCGAGCCACGTATATTAACAGGTTGTTCAGTCGGCAGATACTGCTTTAAACAGCGGCAATTGATCGATCCATTCCCCCACACATATTCATTAAAAAAAGAATCAATCGTGTTAGAAAAAATCACTATCCGCGGCGCCCGAACTCATAATCTCAAGAGCATTGATCTTGAACTGCCGAGAGAAAAACTAATTGTCATTACCGGCTTGTCAGGCTCAGGCAAGTCATCGCTGGCGTTCGACACTATATACGCCGAGGGCCAACGCCGTTATGTTGAATCGCTGTCGGCCTACGCACGCCAGTTTTTGTCGTTAATGGAGAAGCCCGACGTTGATGTGATCGAAGGCTTATCGCCGGCGATATCAATTGAACAAAAAGCCACCTCGCACAACCCACGCTCGACGGTCGGCACCATCACCGAGATCTACGACTACATGCGCCTGTTGTTCGCGCGTGTCGGCGATCCTCGCTGCCCTGAGCACAACGTGACGCTTGAAGCGCAAACCATCAGTCAGATGGTCGACCAAACCATGGCACTGCCTGAAGGCAGCAAAGTTATGTTAATGGCGCCAGTGGTTCGTGACCGCAAAGGTGAGTTTCTAAACTTACTGCAAAGCATGCACGCGCAAGGCTTTGTTCGTGCGCGAGTTGACGGCCAAGTTATCGATTTATCTGAACCACCGGCCCTGAAGAAAAACTTTAAGCATAATATCGACATCATCATTGATCGCTTGGTAATCAAAGAAGGTAACGAACAGCGCATGGCCGAGTCGTTTGAGACCGCCTTAGAACTGGCCGAGGGGGTAGCTGAAATTCTAGTGATGCCGAGCGATACTCAAAAAGAAACCACCTTGGTTTTTTCCGCACGTTACGCTTGTAATCACTGCGGCTATAGCTTGAGTGAACTCGAACCACGTCTATTCTCGTTTAATAACCCGCTCGGCGCATGTACCTCGTGCGACGGCTTAGGCAATAAGCAGTATTTCGACCCCAAGCAAATCATTTTTAATAACGAAGTCAGCTTATCGCAAGGGGCAATCAAAGGCTGGGACCGTCGCAGCCTATTCTATTTTAGAATGCTGCAAAACGTCGCCACGCATTATGGCTTTTCAGCCGATGAACCGCTTAATTCATTATCAAAAGAGCAAATGGATAAGCTGCTGTTCGGCAGTGGCGACGAGACCATTGAGTTCAGCTACTTGCGACACAAAGGGCAAGGCGTTGTGCGGCACCACTCATGGGAAGGCATTATTCCAAATATGGAACGCCGTTATCGTGAGACTGAATCGAGTAGCGTGCGAGAAGAGTTGGCGAAGTACATTAATTCGCAAACCTGCCCAGATTGCACCGGCACACGTTTGCGCTTAGAAGCTCGAAATGTATTTATTAAAGAAACCAGTATTGATCAAATTGTGCATCGCTCGATTGGTGATGCACTGGCATTCTTTGAAAATCTTGAACTGACTGGCAACCGAGCTGAAATTGCCGACAAAATCGTCAAAGAAATTCATGCGCGCCTTGGCTTTTTGGTAAACGTAGGCTTGAACTACCTCAGCATGGATCGCTCGGCTGAGACTCTATCGGGCGGTGAAGCTCAACGAATCCGACTTGCCTCGCAAATCGGCTCAGGCTTAGTCGGGGTGATGTACGTATTAGACGAACCATCGATTGGCCTCCACCAACGAGATAATGACCGCTTAATTGGCACACTAACTCACCTACGCGATTTGGGTAACACCGTGATTGTGGTAGAGCACGATGAAGACGCCATGCATCACGCCGACTATATTGTCGATATTGGGCCTGGCGCTGGCGTTCATGGTGGCGAAATTGTGGCTGAAGGCACGATAGACGACATCAAAAATAACCCAAATTCATTGACTGGTAAGTTTCTCTCTGGCAAAGAAGTTATTGCGGTGCCTAAAACCCGCCAAAAAAATAATAAAAAGACCCAGATCAAAATTATTGGAGCCACGGGTAATAACTTAAAAAACCTTTCAGTCGACATTCCAATTGGCGTACTTACCTGTGTTACTGGCGTTTCGGGCTCAGGCAAGTCAACCTTGATTAATAATACGCTCTACCCGGCAGCGGCTCAGAAGATCAACCGAAGTCGTATTGAGTCGGCCCCGCACAAAGATATAACTGGTTTGGATCAAGTCGATAAAATCGTCGACATCAATCAAAGCCCGATTGGCCGCACACCGCGTTCAAATCCGGCGACTTACACTCAATTATTCACACCCATACGTGAATTGTTCGCAGGCACGCCCGAAGCAAGAGCGCGTGGTTATAAGCCAGGGCGATTCTCGTTCAACGTCAAGGGGGGCCGCTGCGAGGCTTGCCAAGGCGACGGCATGATCAAGGTTGAGATGCACTTTTTACCGGATATTTATGTTGCCTGTGACGTGTGTAAAGGCGAGCGTTACAACCGCGAAACCTTAGACATTCGCTACAAAGGCAAGAACATCCATGACGTTCTCAACATGACCATCGAAGATGCCACCGGCTTTTTTAGTGCGGTACCCAATATCAACCGCAAGTTAGAGACTATGATGTCGGTCGGCTTGGGTTATATAAAGCTCGGCCAAAGCGCCATCACCCTCTCGGGCGGCGAAGCGCAGCGCATCAAGCTGTCAAGAGAGCTATCGAAACGCGACACCGGCCAGACCTTGTATATCTTAGACGAGCCGACAACGGGCTTACACTTCTTTGATATTCGCCAGCTGCTAGAGGTACTTCATAAACTAAGAGATCAGGGCAATACCGTGGTCGTGATCGAACACAATTTAGATGTGATCAAGACCGCTGATTGGGTTATTGACCTCGGACCCGAAGGCGGAAATGGCGGCGGCCAAATCGTTGCCCAGGGCACTCCCGAAACCGTGGCAAAGACTAAGGGCTCGTATACCGGCCATTACTTAGCGGCCTTTTTAAAATAAAACGGCGGCCTGCCGATGGTATTGGCAGGCTTTTCTGTTTATTTCTGTAGCGGCTGGTCGGCCGAAATCCAGCCAAGAATATCACCATCTAAGTGATACAAAGGCCGGCCTGATGTGTAATTGCCCGACTCGAGAGCATCCGTTACAGACGCCGCTCTCTTGCCACTTCGACAGTAGAAAACCATGTCTTGGTCTCTATAATTATCTAACACGCTAAGGTCGCGGAGAATCGAGTCGTGTGGAATATTGACTGCTCCGGGCACATGCCCAGTGGCAAACTCTTGCGCGCTACGCACATCGATAATCACCAATTCAGAATTTGTAGTTAATTTCTCGCTTAACTTTTCGTTTAACTTTTCGTTTAACTCTGCATGATTTAAGTCGATCACTTCAGCGTGAGCAGCCGGCATTGCAACTAGATAGAACGTAAAAGCAATAAACGTTGCAAAGATTTTTAGTTTCATAATCAAATTTCCGTGAGTAAGCAATAAAAATGCGGCAAAAGCAGTAACCGCCTAAGCTTGCCAAAATATAAGTATGCTGGCAATCAGCTAGCGTAATTAAAAAACAGAATTATCAGCCAACTCAATACTTGCCTGATAATTATTAAAGAACAACTGCTTTGACAGCTAGGTGAAGACCCTATTTTGGTCGAGCCAACCACTCTCGCCCTTTCAACATACCATGCCAATAAACCGCTGGCAGAATACTCGCCTTAAGCAGCCATGCCAGCTTGGTGGGTTTAGTTCCATCATTCAACCATTTAGGGAATGTGGGAATCAATTTTCCACCATAGCCAAATTCAGCCAAAACAATTTTTCCAAGTTCAACCGTCAATGGACAAGACCCATAACCATCATAGTTCACGGTGCTCGAATTACCGGAAAATTGATTGACGATGTTATGCGCCACCACCGGCGCTTGCTTCCGTACCGCCGCCATAGTTTTGGCATTTGGCGTATTAGTCACATCACCGACACCCCATATATTTTCAAAATTAACATGCTGCAAGGTATGTTGGTCAACCTCTAGCCAGCCGGCCTGGTCGGCAAGCTCGCTCTCACGAATAAAATCAGGAGCGCTCTGAGGCGGGCAAACATGCAGCAGGTCAAAGCTCGTTTCGGAGACCTCGCCATCAGCATTCTTAAACCAAGCCGTTTGAGATGGCCCGTCAACTTTGACTAAGGTTTGCATAAAGTTAAGCGTCACCTGGTATTTCTCAATGTATTGTTCTAGTGCCGGCACATAATCTGGAACACCGAATAAAACGCCGCCGCTATTATAAAACTCTATGTCAATATCAGCTAAAGTCGAATTCTTAAGCCAGTGGTCGGCCGATAGGTACAACGCTTTCTGTGGCGCGCCCGCGCATTTTATTGGCATCGGGGGCTGGGTAAATATCGCCTTGCCGCGTTTCAAATTCTGCACTAACTGCCAAGTGTACGGCGCTAGATCGTAACGATAATTTGAGGTAACACCATGCTTGCCTAGGGCGTCGTTTAAGCCTTCGATACCATCCCAATTTAGTTTCAAACCAGGAGCAACCACGAGCTGTTTATAACTAACAAACGATCCATCATCGAGCGTCACCGAATTGTCTTTGGGCGCGAACGACACCACCGAACGTTTAAGCCATACAACGTGATTCGGGATCAGACTTTTAGTCTTTTTATGGGTTGACTGTGCGTCGAAAACACCTCCGCCAACCATGGTCCAGCCAGGTTGGTAGTAGTGATCTTCAGACGGATCAACAATGGCGATACTCAATTGACTATCACGTTTGGCTATACTACTGGCGGTAGCAATACCGGCTGAACCAGCGCCGATAATAACAATATCG
>JAFMHC010000122.1 GCA_017854775.1 Gammaproteobacteria bacterium
CCAGTATCGAATTCAAAATCGCTAAAAACAACTAGAAAATCATAGTCGTCAGAATGAGTTCGATAAAACTCTTTAGCAACAACGGCCCTAGCCGCCGCATTGATCTTGCCAGTTGAATCATCTCTATCGTAATTACCACTGAATTTGATAACAGAAATGCCATCTATGTCTTCTACAAATGTGGCTGTGTGAACTCCTTCAGGAACTTCGAACGGATTGGTCTCGGTGCTCGAATCCGCCAACACTAAAGGTATGTTAACAATTGCTACAAACAGAAATGCCCGTACACTAATGAGCGCTGCTTTTTGTATAACGATGAGTAATCGAATTAAATTCATTTAAGAGTTACCGGTAACGCATCCTAGCGATTTTAAAGATGATGAGTAAAGAGACTAAATATTGAGCGTCAGCTTTACATCTAGTTAATTAGAGTTGATGCTTGGTGTACCTGAAACAGGAAACTCTATGGCAACATCACTTGAAACTCGCAACATAGTAGATATCCCTGACGCAAGATCTTTTTTTATCAAAAATATGTCATTCGGATTATTACCATCATTCGAACGTAGAGCTAGTTGGTGGCTAGCAATCTGTAACACCAAATAGCTATTTCCTCCAATCATAACCGTATTACCAACACTCAAGACAGTTGTGCGTCCGTCTATTTCGACTACAGCATTACCATCCTGAGCCGATGAAGCGATTATTTTTACGTCAGCAATAGATTTATCAGAAACTTTTTTTAGTAGTAGTTTTTGATCATCGGCTAAGAGGATTTCAGCCGACTCGCCAGTAGTATTGCTACTTTCGCTTGCTTCCTCGTTAACCAGTTTAAAACCCAAATAGATAACAACACCAAGCAAAATCAACCCAGTAAAAAAGACTGTGAAGTTATTTTTAATACCCATAAAACCCTTAGTTTTTTGATAATTCTCATATCACCTACCTGACATGAGTAATTAAGCCCCAGCGAACAAAAATAGAAAATAGTTCCATTAATTATTGGCTCCTCCCCCTTTTAAGACCGATCCGCACCGGTCTAATCGCCGATACCTTGACGAGGACATAGAAGATAACTCTGTAGAGCCAATAAAGATACAGTTATTGAATGCTTAATCTACAAGAAAATTCAAATTATTAAATCAATTACTCCTTAAGTTTTGATGATTTTCGGGGTTGCTTAAGTCCCAGACCAAATTAATATACTGCTGCGTGAAAATTCAAAAAACATTGGTCCTAGTTCATCGATTTGAACGTTTTCATACACCTCTCTTTACGTCGAGTTAATTGGTGCGTAACTCACTTTTTATAGCTTTCGTTTCAGGTTGAAGGTAGTAAAGCGCATCCAGTTTCATAGCGAATACTATCTCATAAATCGTCGATTATAATTGTTCATTATTGTAAATCCATAGTCCTTAAATTGGCAGGAGTGTGACGTTCTTGCGCCTAAATTTATCTATAAAAGCGCCATGTCAACACTCTGAATAAGACGAGATTTTAGCTCAAAATACTGCCTAAAAACGGAGAATTTTATGCACCTCGGCAACTCACTTTAAAATTGACAATGGTAAATTAAAAATACTGTTGTTGCGTTTTCCTCAAAAGATCGTTACAGTTTTTATTAGTCACCTGTCAGATATGCTGATGTATGTGAGTAAGTTCAGCCGCTGGCCGTGCAATGTTTGTTCTGATTAGAACAACCGAAGTCTAACGCCATACGGAGTATTTCAGGTTGAATGAAGCTACGATAAGTCAGGCTACAAGTGTGCAAATATGGCCGCTAGTTGTTTATTTCGTTGCCGTGATCGCGCTGGTGCTAACCATGCTGGGTCTGTCTTGGTTGTTAGGCGAGCGCCGTGCTAATGCCGCCACCAACGAAGCGTTCGAATCTGGCGTTGTGTCCGTTGGCAACGCCCAAGGACGTATCTCTGTCGACTTCTATCTAATCGCAATTTTCTTCGTTATCTTTGACCTTGAGACGGTTTTTATTTTTGCTTGGGCCATCGCCTTTTTTGAATTAGGTTGGCAAGGCTATTTCTCTATTCTAGTGTTTGTTGCGGTACTGGTTGTCGCTCTGGTGTACGAATGGCGTTCAGGCGCATTGGACTGGGGGATTAAAGCTCGAACTGATTTTGATGGGCGACCTAGGTTTGAACAACAGCCGATGAACGCTTATCCATCGCTTAAGCTCACACCGGCAGGAACGCCGACACTAACACCAGTACTAACACCAGCACTAACACCAGTATTAAGCCCAGAAACACCTATCCAAGAGGAACCTCGTTGATGGAATGGAATCTAACTCGCCCAGAAGAATCGTCTTCTGTACAAACAGATGAAATGATTGAGGAGCAAGTTAAACGCAATGTGATGTTTGCCAATCTTGACGATTTAATCGCCTGGGGACGAGCGCATTCTCTATGGCCATTTAATTTTGGTTTGTCATGTTGCTATGTAGAAATGGCCACTTCGTTTACCTCTCGTCATGATATTGCCCGCTTTGGTTCAGAAGTCATACGAGCAACCCCGCGGCAGGCCGATTTGATGGTCATTTCTGGCACCGTGTTTCGCAAGATGGCGCCGGTAGTACAACGCCTTTACGATCAATTGTTAGAACCCAAGTGGATTATCTCAATGGGCTCATGCGCAAACTCTGGTGGCATGTACGATATTTACAGCGTGGTGCAGGGCGTCGACAAGTTTATTCCGGTCGATGTTTATGTTCCGGGCTGCCCTCCTCGCCCAGAGGCCTTAATGCAAGGCCTAATGATGTTGCAGGAATCAATAAAAAAAGAACAACGGCCTCTTAGTTGGACGGTTGGTGAACAAGGCATTATCAAGCCTAAAATGCCAAGCCAACGAGACCGTTTACAAAAAGAACGTAATGCGGCGACTAAGTATCGCCCACCAACAGACGTATGAGGATAGACCTACCCGCAATTTAAGCGGTAACGAACACACATAGGAATAGCATGCTGGCAGTTGAACAAACTACAGACCTCACCATAGTAGCGAAGCTCTTTGAAGAGTTTGGTGCGCACACCTTTGTGGTCCAGAAAACGGTTGATGGTATTCCAACGCTTTGGATTCAAGCCGAGTTATTGCATCCGATTTTGACGTTTCTTAAGCCTCATTACCCAATGCTTTATGACTTATTCGGTATTGATGAGCGACTTCGCGAACATCGCGAAGACCAGCCTGAATCAGATTTTACCGTGGTTTATCACCTTCTTTCGCTAGCTCAAAACCTTGATATTCGCATTAAGCTAGCGGCGCAAACGTCGGCTGACGCTGAATATGCAGTACCCACTATTACGCCATTATGGGCAAATGCCAATTGGTATGAGCGTGAAGCCTGGGACATGTTTGGAATCAGCTTTACCGACCATCCGAACTTATACCGAATTCTCCTGCCACCAACTTGGGTGGGCCACGCCCTGCGCAAAGATCACCCAGCTCGGGCCACCGAGATGGAGCCGTTTAGTTTAAACGAAACCAAGCAGGCTGAAGAACAAGAAGCATTGCGATTTCGCCCTGAAGAATGGGGCATGCAAACAAGCAAAGACGGCACCGAGTATATGTTTTTAAACTTGGGGCCTAATCACCCGAGTGTCCATGGAGTGTTTCGAATTGCCTTACAGCTCGACGGCGAAGTTGTCGTCGATGCCGTGCCTGATATTGGTTATCACCATCGCGGTGCCGAAAAAATGGGTGAACGGCAATCGTGGCCGTCTTATATGCCGTATACCGATCGAATCGATTATCTTGGCGGGGTAATGAACAATCTACCTTATTGCCTGTCGGTTGAGAAACTTGCCGGTATCGAGGTACCTGAAAAAGCCAAAGTAATTCGCATCATGCTGGCCGAACTATTCAGAATATCCAGTCATCTCGTGTTCTACGGAACCTTCGTGCAAGACATCGGCCAAATGTCACCGGTGTTTTACATGTTTGCCGACCGCGAACGGCTATTTGGCATTATCGAAGCGATCACGGGTGGTCGAATGCACCCTGCTTGGTTTCGAATAGGCGGCGTTGCCGCTGACTTACCAAACGGCTGGGAAAAATTAGTAAGAGACTTCATCGATTCAATGCCAGCTCGTCTTGACCACTACGACAAAATGGCAATGCAAAACAGCATTCTAAAAAATCGCACCATAGGCATTGGTAAGTACTCGGCTGAAGAAGCAATTGAATGGGGAGTAACAGGCCCTAATCTGCGCGCCACCGGTGTCGATTGGGATCTGCGAAAACAGCGGCCCTATGCGGGCTATGACCAATTTGAATTTGATGTACCAATTGCCCATAACGGCGATTGCTACGACCGCGCGGTGGTTCGAATAGAAGAAATTCGTCAAAGCCTGAGAATTGTAAGGCAGTGTTTAGACAACATGCCTGAAGGCCCATACAAGTCTGAGCACAAGCTCACTTCGCCACCGCCAAAAGAAAACACCATGCATGATATCGAAACCTTGATTCATCATTTTTTGCACACTAGTTGGGGTCCGGCGATTCCAGCCGGCGAAGCCTGCGTACCGATTGAAGCAACCAAGGGTTTAAACAGTTACCACTTAATTAGCGACGGCGGCACTACCTCGTATCGAACTCGAATTAGAACACCGTCATTTCCCCATTTGCAGCAGATACCGTTAATCAGTCGCGGCTTAATGATCCCCGATTTAATTGCCATCATCGCCAGCATTGATTTTGTTATGGCCGACGTGGATAGGTAAATAAAGATTATGAATCAAAGCACAAAAAAGGACAATTCGCAGGCCAATGCCAGAATAATCAGTTCAATCTTAACAGCGCCAGAGCTGGCCGAAATAGACCATGAGATTTCACACGCGCCGTATCGTTCAGCTGTCGCGATAGACGCGCTAAAAATTGTTCAAAAGCATCATCGCTGGGTGTCAGATGAGAGCTTAACAGGCTTGGCAGACTACTTAGATATGTCGACTGCTGAGCTCGAGGGCATAGCAACGTTCTACAGCTTGATTTACCGAAAACCGGTGGGCGAAAAAGTAATTTCATTGTGTGACAGCGTCACCTGCTGGATCAAGGGCTACGCACAACTCGAAAAGCACATCAGCCGTCAATTAGGGGTCGGCTTGGGTGAAACCACGGCAGACAATCGCTATACATTTCTTCCGGCACCTTGCCTCGGCGCCTGTGACAGAGCGCCAGTCATGATGGTTGGCGAGGAAACTCACCTAGACCTTACGCCAGACAAGATAAACCAAATACTCGAGACCCCAATACTCAAGAGCCCAGCACCCAAGAACCCAGTACCTAAAAGCCCAATATCCAAGAGCGATGGAGGCCAACCAGAATGATTTCTAAGTTGCCACTGACTCAAAATATCAATGCTGCGCGCGACCCGGTCAACCTCGAGACCTATGAAGCAAATCATGGCTACCAAGCCGCCCGCAAAGCCGTTTTAGAAATGTCACCAGCCGATTGTTTACAGGTGGTGCAAGATTCGGGCTTACGTGGCCGCGGAGGTGCCGGCTTCCCGACCGGCATGAAGTGGAGCTTTGTACCTATGAATACAGACGCCCAAGGGAATCACGTTTCTGACGGTCACAAATATCTAATTTGCAATGCCGATGAAATGGAGCCAGGTACCTTCAAAGATCGACTATTAATGGAGTGTGACCCTCATCAACTTATTGAGGGCATGATCCTATCGGCGTGGACAATTCAAGCGGATGTTGCCTACATATTTATCCGCCATGAATATCACCTCGCGTCAAAGCTGCTACAAGAAGCGATCGACGCATGCTATGCCAAAGGCTACTTGGGCAAGAATATTTTTGCGAGCGGCTTTAATCTTGAACTGTATGTGCACAGCAGTGCTGGGCGATATATTTGTGGCGAAGAAACTGCGCTAATTTCATCTCTCGAAGGCAAACGAGCGAACCCACGCGCCAAACCGCCGTTTCCGCAAATAAGTGGTTTGTGGGGCCGACCGACGATTGTCAACAACGTCGAGACCTTGTGTAACATTACCCACATTATCCGTAATGGCGCTGACTGGTATAAAACCTTGGGGATAGGCCAGGACCATGGAACCAAATTATTTGGCGTAAGTGGCCGAGTAAAAAACCCCGGTTGTTGGGAACTGCCAATGGGAACAACAATTAGGGAGTTAATCGAACAACATGCCGGGGGAATGCAAGACGGCTACAAACTGAGAGGCTTCCTACCCGGTGGTGCCTCGACCGACTTCCTAGTTGAAGAGCATTTAGACTTGGCGATGGATTATGACGTAATCGGCAAAGCAGGCAGTCGCCTTGGCACCGGCACCATGATTATTCTAGACGATAAAACCTGCCCGGTAGGCATGACTAAGAACTTAGTTGAGTTTTTCGCACAAGAATCATGTGGCTTTTGCACACCGTGCCGCGATGGGCTGCCGTGGTCAGCGCAAGTATTGGATGACATAGAATCCGGCAATGGCATTCCCGCCGATTTGAACACTTTGCAAAATCAAGTGCGCTTTATTGGCGCAATCGGAAATACTCACTGTGCGCTTGCGCCTGGTGCAATGGAGCCGTTGGCCAGTGCCATGAAGTACTTTGCTGACGACTTTAAAGCGCACATTGACGGTAAAGCATGTCCCTACAGCACGGAAAGTAAAGCAGCCTTAGCTAGCGCAGGGGTTAACTAATATGCCAACTATTTACATTGATGATAAATCCTACGACGTTCCTGAGGGTGATAACGTATTAGAAGCCTGCCTCAGTGCCGGTATTGACCTTCCCTACTTTTGCTGGCACCCCGAAATGGGCTCAATTGGCGCTTGCCGACAATGTGCGCTGGTGCAATTTCGCGATGCCGACGATGAGCATGGTCGTGTGGTTATGGGCTGTATGACACCCGTTTCTGAAGGCGCACGATTTTCGATGAATGGTATGAAAGCCAGTGAGTTTCGCAAGAATATTGTCGAATCGCTAATGCTTAATCACCCGCATGACTGCCCCGTATGTGCCGAAGGCGGCGAGTGTCATTTACAAGATATGACGGTCATGGTTGGGCACCGAAATCGTCGTTATAGGGGCAAGAAAAACACCCATAACAATCAATACCTCGGCCCACTGATCAATCACGAGATGAACCGCTGCATAAGCTGTTATCGATGCACGCGGTTCTACAATGACTACGCCGGTGGCACCGACCTGTCCGCGCAAGGTGCGCACGACCACGTTTATTTCGGCCGGCAGCAAGATGGCAACCTTGAAAGCGAGTTCGCTGGCAATTTAGTCGAGGTATGCCCGACCGGGGTCTTCACCGACAAACCATTGGTCAACGACTACACCCGCAAGTGGGATTTGCAATCAGCGCCATCGATCTGTACTGGCTGCGCACTAGGCTGCAACACCTCTCCTGGCGAACGCTATGGCAAGTTAAAGCGAATACACAACCGATTTAACAATGAGGTTAACGGCTATTTCCTATGTGACCGAGGTCGCTACGGCGGCGCCTATGTGAACGACGAAAACCGAGCTAAATTTGCTGGTTTGCGTGCGGACGACGGCCGATACAACGCAATCGAAAGCCAGCTAGCTACCGATACACTAGCTGGCTGGTGCGTCAATACTGACCGCATTGCGGCGATTGGTTCTCCGCGAGCATCGATTGAAACTAACTACTTATTAAGACGAGTTGTTGGCGGCAAAAATTTCAACAGCGGCATTGGTGACCACGAAGCATCACTGGTCAAGCAGATCAGCTCGATAATGCAAATCGATTCGGTAAACACGCCATCGCTACGGCAAGTCGAATCCGCTGATGCGGTTCTAGTCCTCGGTGAAGACGTCACCAATACAGCCCCAAGACTGGCCTTGTCATTGCGCCAGTCAGTGCGTAATTTAGCCAAGAAAATGGCGTCAGACATGCGTATCGCGCACTGGCAAGATGAAGCCGTGCGAGTGTTAGCGCAAGACTGCTTAAGCCCGCTGTATATAATTTCTATGGCCGAGTCGCGTCTCGATGACGTTGCTAAACGAAGCATTACCATGAGCGCTACAGATATTGCTCGATTTGGATTTGCCATCGCTGCCGAGCTTGATTCATCGCTTGACTCTATTGCTGGTTTTGAGCCGGCCCATACGCAGCTAATTAAATCCATTGCTAGCGATTTAAGCTCGGCAAACAGGCCGCTAATAGTTTCCGGAACTGGCTGCCAAGACCAAGCCGTAATAAAAGCCGCCGCCGCAATTAACCGTGCATTGAATAATTCAAACGGCATGCTGAGCTACTGCTTGAATGAGGCAAACACCTTAGGTGCGTCACTAATGCAAGATGGTTCAGAAGCGTCGCTAAAAGAACTGTGTGAACGCGCAAGTAAGGGTCAAATTGATACCTTATTGATTGCTGAAAACGATTTATTTCGTCGCGCTCCACATCAGCAAATAGAAACGCTTTTTAATAATATCAACAACCTAGTGGTGCTCGATTGCATCGATACCGAAACCTTGGCTCAATCGGCGCTGGCATTACCATCGTCTTCGTTCGCAGAGAGCGAAGGCACACTGGTTAGCAGTGAAGCGAGAGCCCAACGGTTCTACCCGGTTTACCAACCCGCCGAACAACGTCAATCGAGCTGGCGCTGGTTAACTCAGCTAGGCCAATCTATCGGCTTAGAAAGTTTCGAGAAATTTACTGAATTCGATAATGTAACCGCTAGTTGCGCCGATGACTTTGCTGTTTTAGCGGGTATCGTGGAAGCAAGCCTGCACGGTGACTATCGCTATCGCGGTATGAAAATTGCCCGACAAACTCATCGCAATAGCGGTCGCACGGCGATGCGAGCAAATATATCTGTGCATGAGCCTCAGCAGGCAATTGACAACGACACGCCCCTCTCTTATTCAATGGAAGGCGTCAATGGCAAACAATCCAGTGCGCTTACTCCCTTCGTCTGGGCTCCTGGCTGGAACTCCAATCAATCGGTGCATAAGTTTCAAGCTGAAACCGGTGGCGCATTAAAGGGAGGCACACCAGGCAAACGATTATTTGAAAGCTCATCGGCCAGCTCTGCAGAGTCCGATAGAGACAAAATACCTGTTGTTGAAATACCGGGGCCATTCGAGGCACAACAAGGCCATTGGCGTTTGCTACCACTTTACCGAATTTTCGGCAGTGATGAGCTGAGCGCACGGTCGCCAGCGATAAATGAATTAACCGCCGCTGCATTTGTCGAGATCTCGGTCGACGATGCAGAAACTCTCGAGCTACTCGACGGCGATGGTGTTTTGCTTTCATTACCTGACACCAAGGTCTGCTTCGAAGTGATTATAAACCCGTCGATTGCGAATGGTTGCTTAGGCTATAGCGTCGGATTACCAGGCGCCCCTTGGATTGCTCCCAGATCGTCAGTAACCATTAAAAAGAATCACGCTTGGTCTAATACTAACCGTGATAACAAACCAGCGAAAATAGTCATAGAGCCAGGAGTGTCGAATGTCTGATTTTTGGATTATTGTATTCGCAATATCAGTCATGCTTGGTGCTGTCGGTGGCGCGGCGGTGGCGACTTGGTTTGAACGACGTTTACTCGGTTTGTGGCAAGACCGCTACGGGCCCAATCGAATTGGCCCCTTTGGCATAGGTCAGGTCGCGGCCGACATGATTAAGTTATTAACCAAACATGATTGGGTGCCGCCATTCGCCGATAAATGGGTGTTTATATTCGCCCCAACAGCGATCGTAGTGGCCATGTTATTGGGCTTCGCCGTGGTTCCCTTTGGCCCCGGCTTACAAATAATCGATCTAAACATTGGCCTACTATTCTTCCTTGGCATGACCTCTTTAGCGGTCTACAGCGTGTTGTTAGGCGGCTTAGCATCTAATAATAAATACGCTCTATTAGGCGGTCTGCGGTCAGCCGCACAAATGGTTAGCTACGAAGTATTTATGGGCTTGTCACTTATGGGCGTCGTGATGCTCAGCGGTAGCTTCAGCATGGTAGACATCGTTGAATCTCAACGAGATGGATGGTATTGCTTCTCACAGTTCTTAGGTCTATTCGTATTTGTAATCGCCGCGATTGCCGAAAGCCATCGACTACCGTTCGATTTACCCGAAGCTGAACACGAACTTACTGCGGGCTTTCACACAGAATACAGTGGCATGAAGTTTGCAATGTTCATGCTTGGAGAGTACCTAGGGCTGATTCTAATTTCGTGCATGATCACCACCCTATTCTTCGGCGGCTGGCTAGCACCATTTTCGCTCACCTTTATCCCGGCCATCGTTTGGTTTTCATTAAAAACCTTTCTGGTTATTTGTTTCTTTATTCTTTTACGTTGTGCAATACCGAGGCCACGCTACGACCAACTGATGTCACTAGGCTGGAAAATCATGTTGCCCATTACCCTGATAAACCTCGTGATTACAGGCGCGGTCGCGCTATGGATAGCCGGAGCTTAATATGCGTGATTTAGTCGAATCCTTAGTCAGCCAATTGAGAACGATATGGAGCATTTTGCTGCACACCTTTACTAAAGCCGAGACCGTTCAATACCCCGAAGAAAAACCCTATTTAGCACCACGTTATAGAGGTCGAATTGTTCTCACTCAAGACCCTGATGGTGATGAGCGCTGTGTCGCCTGTAACTTATGCGCAGCCGCCTGCCCTCCCGACTGCATCTCGCTGCAACAAGGCACCCGAGAAGAGGATGGCCGTTGGTATCCTGAATTTTTCCGCATTAACTTCTCGCGCTGCATTATGTGTGGCTTGTGCGAAGAGGCCTGCCCTACTAACGCCATTCAGCTTATACCGGACTTTGAAATGTGCGAATATGAGCGCGAGAGTATGGTCTACGAAAAAGAACATTTGATGATCGACGGGCCAGGAAAATATCACGATTATAATTTCTATCGCGTCGCCGGCATGGAAATTAAGGGCAAGAAAAAGGGCCAGGCAGAGAACGAAGCCGAGCCAATCGATATAAGGAGTTTATTGCCATAATGGAATTGATACTCTTCTATATCGCCTCAGCCGTGGCCATTTTAGCCACGGTGTTCGCTCTAACCCGTAGTAATGCGGCGCATGCCCTTATCTATCTTATTGTTTCTCTTTTAGCGGTAGCAGTAATCTTCTTTTTACTTGGCGCACCATTTGCAGCAGCGCTTGAAGTGGTTATTTATGCTGGCGCTATTATGGTGTTGTTCGTGTTTGTGATTATGATGCTTAACCTTGGCGAAGAAGGCGATCAGCGCGAACGCCAACGAATGCATCCGGCGGTTTGGATTGGCCCATCTATTCTATCCGCGGTACTGTTAATCGAAATGCTATTAGTCATCGTTAAACTAGATGGCCCTCAAACTGGGGCATTGATCGGCGCCAAGCAAGTTGGCCTTACCCTATTTGGGCCTTATGTATTGGCGGTAGAAATCGCCTCTATGCTGCTATTAGCTGGCTTGGTCGGTGCTTATCATGTTGGCCGCCGGTTTCGTTTGAGTGAACCGGCTGAAAGTAGTACTGGAGATAGCTCGGAAAAAGGCGCGAAAAAAAGCACAGACAATCAGGAGCAAGCGTAATGGAAGGCCTAGCGATACCTCTAAACCACATACTGATCGTTGCAACTCTGTTGTTCATATCTGGCTTGGCTGGAATTATGTTTCGCCGAAATATAATTTTTATCCTGATGTCACTAGAGGTAATGTTAAATTCAGCGGGTTTAGCCTTTGTAGCTGCAGGCACAGCATGGGAACAAGCCGATGGCCAAGTGATTTTTATGCTAATTCTAGCGGTAGCCGCGGCCGAAGTTTCGGTCGGGCTTGGCTTGGTACTGCAAATACAGCGACGCTTTAGAACGCTCGATATGGATCAAGCCACGAGGTTAAACAGCTAATGTTGAATTACGTCTGGCTAGTCCCACTGCTCCCATTTGTCAGCTCAGTGCTGTTAATTTTAAGCGCTGGTCGTCTGCCACGTAAGCTAGTGGCATTATTTGGTGCTGGCTCGGTCGGCCTATCGGCACTATTGGTATTGATCATCGGTTGGCAATTCATGCAATCGCAAACGCCCTATTCCGTGCATCTATGGACATGGATGAATATCGGCGATTTTGCACCGGGCTTCTCATTTTATGTCGACCAATTAACCTTGGTAATGCTGTCTATCATCACCGGCGTTGGCTTTCTAATTCACTTGTATTCAACCGAGTTTATGGAGCACGACAGCGACTACAGCCGCTACTTCGCTTACATGAATATGTTCGTCGCGGCGATGCTCATTCTAGTGTTAGCTGACAATCTGCTGTTGTTGTACTTAGGCTGGGAAGGCGTTGGTGTATGCAGTTATTTATTAGTTGGCTTTTGGTACAAAGACCCAGCCAATGGTGCCGCGTCGCGTAAGGCTTTTGTGGTAACCCGCGTAGGTGATACGGCGATGGCATTGGGCCTATTTTTACTCTTCACTGAATTAAGAACCTTAGAAATTCAACCGATGCTCGAAGCTGCCAATAGTACTTGGAACATCGGCGACTCTATTCCAGCGATCGCGGCCCTGCTGTTATTGGGCGGAAAATGAGCAAGGTCTGATACTGGTCGATATGCATGCAGCGCATGAGCGCA
>JAFMHC010000123.1 GCA_017854775.1 Gammaproteobacteria bacterium
CAATGCATACTGCTGTTGCTGACGCTCATGTAGAGGGAAAGCGCAACCCGCCGGTGATGACCACGGCAGACTTAGCGATTAAAGCTGACCCAACGTATAGAGCAATCGCGGAACGCTTCTTGGCAGACCCTAAGGAGTATCAGCTTGCCTTCGCCAAAGCATGGTATAAATTAACTCATCGCGACATGGGGCCTCGTAGCCGATACTTAGGTAAGGAAGTGCCTAGCGAAACGTTGATATGGCAAGATCCGATTGATTCAATTAACTATGATCTAGTCAGCAACCGTGAAGTGGCCGCACTTAAAAAAGACATCCTCAACTCAGGCTTGAGCGTTCAAGAACTCGTTCGTACAGCATGGGCGTCAGCCTCAAGCTTCCGTGCAGGTGACAAACGCGGTGGCGCGAACGGTGCACGCATTGCTCTTGCTCCGCAGAAAGATTGGAAAGTTAATAACCCAAAAGAACTTGCCAAAGTGTTAGCAAAACTCAAAACTATCCAAGGTGAATTCAATAAGTCGTCGAGTAGCACCAAGATCTCGCTTGCTGATCTTATTGTTATCGGCGGTGCAGCGGCGATAGAGAACGCGGCAAAGGATGCTGGATTGAACATAGAAGTGCCGTTTGTCGCAGGTCGAGGTGATGCAACACAAGCCCAAACTGACATAAACTCGTTTGCCCTACTTAAACCGACAGCTGATGGTTTTCGTAACTACTTTGACGTTAATTCTAGCTACCGCTCACCCACAGAAATGCTGATAGATAAAGCTGACCAGCTTGATCTTACGGTGCCGCAAATGACCGTTTTAGTCGGTGGCATGCGAGCCCTCGGCGCGAATACTGACGGCTCTGATCATGGCGTGCTTACTGATAAGCCAGGTACCTTGAGCAACGATTTCTTTGTTAATCTTCTAGACATGTCTACTGTATGGAAAAAAACCGACTCAGAAGGCATCTACCAAGGCATTGATCGACTCAATGGTAAGGTTAAACACACCGCTACTCCAGTAGACCTAGTGTTTGGCTCAAATTCTGAACTACGAGCGATTGCCGAGGTGTATGCCTACAACAACTCGAAACAGCGTTTTGCTGACGATTTTGTCGAAGCATGGAATAAGGTAATGATGCTCGATCGTTTTGATGTTAAGTAAACGCTAACAACCGACTCTCTGTCTTTACCAGCTTAGATAGCCATCGAATTCAGAGAGTCGACCCTCAAAATAGCTTAAAATAAGGCAGGGGGCGGTTTACATAACCGCCCTTTTTTAGGCCTAATTGCAGCTCGAATACAACAGTATTAATGGTCACAAGAACTCAACTTGAAATAGCCAACCATCGGCCAGTGACCGCGATTAAATACTATCCGCTGCGCTGGTCACGAATATGTTCTTAAAGCCGTTGTTAAGCAACATCGTCGCAGCACCTAGCGCACGCTGGCCGCTGGCACAAACGCATACAATCCTTTTCGAAGTTGGTAATTCGGCAATCCGTTGTAATAACTCAGTGTTCGGTATATTCAAGGCATTATCCGAAAATGGAGATTGCTCTACCTCTAGTTGACTTCTTACATCTAGCAGTAAATCAACGTCAACTAAGGAATTATAATCGATAATCGGCGCATAATGCATTGGCTCAACAGCGCTGGAAAAATCAATAATATTCTGGCTATAGTCCCACAAGTCTAGCGTCATTAGCTTGCCTGATAGTTGGCTCTGGTCAGCCAATATAACCTTTAATACTTCTTGCGCTTGGTAGCTGCCTATAACGCCGACGCTGGGCCCCGTGACACCGGCTGTATTACAATTAGCCGCTGCGTTTGAGGGTGAGGCGAACACGGCTCTAAGACTCGGAGCGGGTTGATCAGAGGTGCCGCAAAAAACGCCTAAATATCCATGGGTTGTTAATACCGAGGCGGTTACCAACGGTGTTCGGCTGGCAAAACAAAGATCACTCAGCAAGTAACTTGCTAAAAAATTATCTGCGGCATCTACCACCACCGTTGCTTGATCGACTAACTCTTTTGCATTACTTGGGCTTAAAGCGGTGTTGATCACCTTGATCTCGAGCTCGCTATTTAGGGCTCTCAAGCGTTTCTTGGCCGCGACAACTTTTGGCTGATTGACATCGCTTTCTTGAAACAAGATTTGGCGATGTAAATTAGAGAGACTAACAACGTCGTGGTCGACTAGAGTTAATCTGCCGACCCCTGCTCCGGCTAAAAATAAACTCACCGGAGAACCAAGCCCACCAACGCCGACGATTAATACATGTGCAGCCTTAAGTCGCGTTTGCGAACCGGCACCAAAGTAGCCAACCCGCTGTTGACGACTATAGCGGGCATCAGTTTCAGACATAGTGCATCAACGCCTTAGACAGCGCGCGCAGACTTACTTGATTGCACGTTGATAATAGCGATCACGCAAACGGGTCGCGCGGCTTTCCAATGAATATTCTTGACCATCAATGAGCACTAAATCTGGATTACTCATTACCTCCAATGGATCACCGGACCAAAGCACTAGAGTCGCTTCGGCACCGACTTTAATCTGACCATAGCCGGGTAGCCCGAAAATTTGTGCTGGGTTAGAAGTGATCGCTTGAATCGCAACGTTGTAAGGTAGACCATTGGCAACCGCGTTGCCTGCCGACTGACGCACTAAATAAGCGTTGTGAGTGTTTTGCCAGCCCATGCCAGTAAACATTAGTTTAACACCCGCATCATGCAGTAATCTAGCGTTGTCTAGTCTTGACCCAAGCGTCTCGTAAGAGCTTGGTAGGTTATTGATGGGGTCAAAAATCACCGGTACTTTTGCCTCAGCAATTTTATCTGCGATCCGCCAGCCCTCTGACGCACCTGACAATATCAAGGCAATTTTCTGTTCCCTTGCAAATTCCAGCACTCGTTCTATATCGGCAGAGCGCTCGACGCGCACTAATAACGGTTGTCGACGTTGCACCACTTCAACCAAAGCATCTAAATCATGCCTCGATAAAGAATAGTCGCGTCGGCTGCCACTGGCATAGCTATCTCTATTCTTAGAATAGTCACGGGCATCTTCAATCGCCTCGCGAAGTAACGACATTGCTGCAGCACGTGATCCGCCGGCTAATTCGCTACCTGCTTGGCCTAAGCTCACAACCATAGCCGCTTTTTTGACAACGATATTACCGGAGTTACTAAGTTTAACCACCGCTGCGCTTCCAGCAAAAATACCAGTACCATTACTCGGCTGGATCAAACTATGGGTAATACCCAAGCTTCTGTTATAAGTTACGGCCACCGAGCTCGGGTTAAATGCATCACTAACTTGCAATGAAGCCGTAATGTTTTCATTCGAGGTGCTGCTATCTACGGTACCAGCTACCGAGCCTAATTCAACGATGCCCAGTTGAGTGTCAGCGTTAAATAAGCCTGGAGAGACTGGCCTTCCATTAGCGTCAATAACCCGTCCGTCTTGCGGTGCTGACAAGCCACTGCCTAGCCCCACAATCATTGAACCTTTGACCAAAATATCAGTAAGTTCATTTTGCCCGCGTTCTGAACCGTCGACGATCCGAGCATTTTTGATCAGTATGTCTGAGGCATTCGCCACTCCCACACCACCAAGTTGCATACTTATGACCAAACTTATAAACAAACTCGTTATTGATAATTTTTTCATGGTCGGTCTCCGGCTGGTGTGATAATTCCTAAGTTAAAATCGCTGGTATGCTTCAGCTCAGGCGCCGATCGATCAAACCGTAATACGCCATCAATCCAAACCTTGTCGGCTTTAGAATAAACACTAAGTGGATTGCCACTCCAGAGCACCACATCCGCATTCATTCCGGTCTTCAAGCTTCCAATTCGATCGTCCAAGCCTATCGATTTAGCCGAATTGCTAGTAATCCATTTAATCACTTGCGCTGGCGTCAAATTCATTCCCATACGATTTGCCGCCGCCATCGCCTTGCCAACTTCCTGAGGTAAACGCTGAATCTGGGTCTCGTCGTCTGAGTGAATAATTGCGCAGCCTTTTGCCAACTCAATCAAGGCCGCGTTTTCACGAATCATATCGTAAGCCTCTTGCTTGAAGCCCCACCAATCAGCCCAAACCACCGCACAGATATCGTTCTCTGCTAATAAAGGAGCAATCTTGTAAGCCTCTACTGCATGATGAAAGGCGGTGATTTTGTAACCGAACTCTTTAGAAAGCTCAATCATATTGGCCATCTCATCGGCACGATAACAATGATTGTGGATTTTAATATCACCCTTTAAAACACCACGTAAGGTCTCCATCTCAAGATCGCGACCCGGCGCTTCTGCGCTTTTGTCGCCCTTAGCGAGCTTCTCTTCGTATTCTGACCAAGACTTATCGTAGGCCTTGGCCGCGATCCATGCGGTTCTGTAACCAGCCATATTACCCATGCGAGTTCCGGGGCCACCTTTTTCGCCGTAAACTCGTTTTGGATTTTCACCACAAGCCATCTTCAACGAATGCGGTGCATCCGGAAACTTCATACCCATCATGGTTACTGATGGAACATTTTTTAATGTTACGCCACGACCGCCAAATAAATTTGCCGAGCCGGGTAAAATTTGCGCCGTTGTCACGCCGCCGGCTAGGGCTTTTTCAAAATTCGGATCTTGCGGCCATACGGAATGCTCTGCCCATACCTTAGCAGTCGCAGGAGCTACCGCTTCATTGCCATCTGAATGGGCTCTCACGGCTGGATTGGAGTAAACCCCCACATGCGAATGCACGTCAATGATACCAGGCGTGACCCAAAGGCCTACGCCGTTTATCTCAACAGCTTCTGCGGGTGCCTTTACCTCAGAGCCCAAAGCCGTAATTTTCCCATCACTGAATAAAATATCAGCGTTATCCAGCTGCTGACCAGTACCAGTCAACAACGTAGCACCGCGAATAACCGTTGCTGGCGCTTGTGGGGCAAGATAAGTAGAGGAAAATGGGCTTAATGATGAGGATTCATCAGAATCCGATGGCTTTTCAGAAGGCACACTAGTACATCCCGATATAATCAAAATAAGCAATGGTGAAAAACACCACTTTGATAGTCTTTTTATTGTGCTCACGATGGATCCCACAGTTCTTTAATGATTTTATCAGAATACCACAGCTATCTCGCTCACCCCAATAATGTGAGTTAGCGAAAGTACGACTTAAGCTAGTTTTTAAATCACTAAAGCTGAGCTATGGCTGAGCTATGGCTGAGCTATGGCTGAGCTATGGCTGAACTATGGCTGAACTAGTGAATGTCCTACCAGAAAAATATTAAGTACAACATCGTTACGTACAGTGTGTATTTAAGGACCCGATAAAATGGCTTATTCCAACGTTTAACTCGTCGAGCCACTACGCGAATAGAATACGCTTTTGAAAACACTCGATTGACCAAGCCAATTGGGTCACCTTGGTCATTGCGTGTCGCAGAGGCTCTCATCAACGTCGAACTCATAAAACTATTAAACTTATTGATGATACCCAGCTTCATCGGACGGCTAACATCGCAAAATAAGATAATACGGTTAACGTCAGTTTTATTGTACGCTTCATGAATAAACGTCTCATCGAACAAAACGTCCTCGCCATCATGCCAAACATGCCTCTCACCATCGACTAAAATATAGCAGTCGTCATGGTTCGGCGTCACCAGACCCAAGTGATACCTCAATGCGCCAGCGAACGGATCTCGGTGTGGCGACAAACGACCACCGGCTGGTAAGCTTGCAAACATTGCCGCTTTCACCGAAGGCACTTGCTTTAAAATTTCAAGCGTTCTCGGACATTGTCGCTTGGCCGAATCAAGCGGATCGCCATACCATTTCAAGTAGTATCGAGTCCAACCAGTTCTAAAAAACGAATTAAAGCCAGCATCGTTGAGGCCATCCGCCGCCTTAATTTCTCCTTGCTCGGATAGGCTCAGTGCCTCATCACGCATCACTTCCCAGTTGTCGCGTAACACCCTAAGCTCTGACAAGTCGTCGGTATTCAATAACGGCTTATTCGGCAGTATTGAAAAGAGGTTCATCAAAAGATTGTAGGGCGCAAGGTAATTGGTATGAGTTAAGAATTGCCGAGACGCACTCATTCGAACTTTACCACGGTAATGCATTTGCATAACCGCAATAATATATATGAGCAATATAAGCAGAGTGATGTTCATTTTACAGGTTGATATCGAAACGTTTAAAAAGTTGCTGATATAGACCGAAGATAGAACCTGAATCTTGCTAATTTAATTTTTTAATAGACTAAAGTAAAATATTTTTAGTCGCAAAACAAGAAAGTAATACCTAAGATTGGCTTTTCCTTAGCAGTCCAAAAACGTAAGTCAAACTGTATATCGCACCAATAACGTAACCAAGAATAACGGTTTCGAAAATTTCCGGCGTTCCTGCAGCCACGTTCAGCATCCATGAGCCGGCAAATACCAGCGAGCAACAGATAATAACCGTAATAAAACCACTAAACAAATATAAACCGGTCAACTTAAGCAAACTACGATACATAGCGTCAAGCATTAAGGTCATACCCAAGGTAATAAAAAAACTGTACGATCCTTGTACACAGGCTGCTTTTATCGCAGCCTGTGGTCCGTGCATAATATTAACCAAAAAGGCCCAAACGCCATAAAACAAAAAACCTGCTATCGATGAAATAAGCGATCGCTGTGTTAGCGTAAATCGGTCAAACAAAGACAAGCTAGCCAACCGTATTATTTGAGCGGTTAGAGTTTCCGTTTGAGCGATTAGAGTTATTGCTTGATCGGTTCGAGCCCTTATCTCCAGAGCTAGAGACATTCGAACCCGAACGTTCAGGAGCTACTTTCTTACCAGCTTTAGCACGACGCGCATTTCGGCCGGCACGTGAGGGTGCCGCTTGATTAGGCTGTTTTTTAAAGTTTGAGCTACGTTTCTTGCTGCTTCTACTCGTTCCCTCACCATCAGACTTGGAATTCTGGTTTCGGCTTCTACTCGAGTTTCCTGCCTTATTCTTTGGCTTGTTAGGCTTGGTATCACGAAAATCACCTTTGGAACCAGGCAAATCATTAAGCGGTTGGTAGCCGTCAAGATGCTTGCGCGGCACCTCTTTTTTGATCAACCGTTCAATCGCGACCAAAAGTTTGAATTCATCGTGAGAAACCAACGAAATAGCTTCGCCACTTGCACCAGCTCGACCAGTACGGCCGATACGATGTACATAGTCTTCGGCTACCTGCGGCAGATCAAAATTGACCACATGAGGTAGCTGGTCAATGTCAATTCCACGAGCAGCGATGTCAGTGGCAACCAACACTCTTACTTTGCCCGCTTTGAATTCGGCCAATGCCTTAGTGCGAGCGCCCTGGCTTTTGTTACCATGAATCGCTGACGCTTCGACGCCTTTAGCAAGCAACTGTTTAACCAAACGATTGGCCCCATGCTTTGTTCGAGAAAAGACTAACACTTGAAACCAATCATTCTCAACAATTAAACGAGTCAGTACCTGAGTCTTGTCAGTCTTTTCAACCGCTATCAGGCTTTGTTGAACACTGTCAACGGTGCTATTTGCGGGGCTTACCGATACTTCGATGGGATCGTGTACGATGGTTTTCGCCAACTGACGAATATCATCCGAAAAGGTCGCTGAAAACATTAAGTTTTGTCGCTTTTTTGGCAACATCTTGATGATGCGTCGAATATCATGGATAAACCCCATGTCCAGCATGCGATCTGCCTCATCAAGTACCAGCACTTCAAGCTGATCAAAATGAACAGCATTTTGATTGTGCAAGTCTAGCAAGCGTCCGGGAGTAGCAATTAAAACGTCAACGCCTCCTCGTAGCTTCTGCATTTGCGGGTTAATCTTAACGCCACCAAAAACCACAGCGGTTTTAATTTTTAAATTTTGACCATAAGTCTCAACACTGGCCGCGACTTGCGCAGCCAACTCACGCGTTGGCGTCAATACCAAAGCACGCGCCTGATTACCCTTGCCTGAAGGTTTTGGTGTATTACTGAGGCGGTGCAGTATGGGTAGTGTAAAACCAGCCGTTTTGCCAGTGCCAGTTTGTGCTGCGGCCATCACATCTCTACCTGCCAAGACATGAGGTATCGCTTTTGCCTGAATAGGTGAAGGCTCAGTGTAGCCTTGTAATTCAATGGCATCGAGTAACGGTTTTGATAGGCCTAGGTCGGCAAAATTCATAAGGATTTTTCTCTGGTTCTAATCTCGCGCAGCCTACATGAAAGACTCAGCCTTTACCATAAAACTAGAGCAAAGGTTAATAAAAAGGTGTATTTCGTATGCTAACGAAATTATCGCCGCTAACGCAATCGCAAACACCTCTGCCTCCCAGCGGAGTTATGTGAACCCTGATTACCGTCGCTTGATCCAGAGAGCCGTTCTGGTGATCATTGGTGACTACTCAGGGTAGCGGTGGCGCTTATAAGCAATGATTAGGCAACTAATTTACTCAACTAATTCACGCAACTAATTTACTCAACTAAAAGATAATCAAAAAGAAACGAATGACCATCACCCAAAGAATCAGGCTTGATGCCAAATAGGCATAGAATCGGTGCATAACCCTATTGTAAGTGCAGTGCACGCAGGCCTGTAATGCACGAAGCCCTACAAAGGCCCAAGCCATATTAACAAATATCTGATCGCCGATTGCCATCGCCGCAACAAAAGCGGTTAAGGCATAAAAAATTACCGGCACTTCGAATAGGTTCCTTAGGCAGTTCGCAGGTGCCTGTTCGCGCTCACTTAATATCGCATTCAAACCTTCTGGCGTTGGATAATCTTGAGGATCTAGACCGGCAGATTTAATAGCTATAACACGACGCAAAAACATATTAAGCCACACTAGAATGGTTATCAGCATGAGCACTACGGCGGGAAGGAAAATCGACGACATAAAAAGCCTCTACGGTAGTTTTTTACCGAATATAACAGCTTAGCTAAAGCAATCAACTTTTTGGTTTCAACTGTCGGATTTCAACTGGCAGACTTCAGCCCAATCATCGCCACTGATGACCTCTAGAATTTAATAGCCCAATAACAATGCCTGTGTTAGCGTTGCAGAATGCCTACTTCAAATAGCAAAATGACTTCTTCAAATAAAGCTACCGCGGCTATTATTCTTGCAGGCGGTGCCGGTAGACGCCTTAACGGGGCCGATAAGGGATTGCAGCATTACCAAGGTAAACGCTTAGTAGAACATGTTATCGACGTTATTTATCCGCAGGTGGAAACGATATACATCTGCGCTAACCGGAGCTTACAAACCTATAGATCGTTCGGCTTCAAAGTGCTCAGCGACCAGCACGACGACTACCAAGGCCCGCTGTCAGGGATTAGCACGGCTTTGCGGCTTGAACTATTAGACTCCAAAGCTGACAAAGTATTGATTTCGAGTTGCGATGCGCCTCACTTGCCGAAAAATTTAGTAAAGCGACTCGAGACAGGGCTGTCAAGATATGAGCTGGCTGATGTGTCTATTGCGCATGATGGCAACAGGCGACAAAACCTTCATTGCTTGATCAAGCGCCAAGCGTGGCAATCGTTAATCGATTTTTTCGACAATGACGGCCGTGCAATGCATCGCTGGCTAGCCGAGGTTAATGCAGTCGACGTGGATTTTTCAGTCGAGTCAAATGCCTTCTTGAACATCAATACCACTGAGCAACTTAAACTTAGCTAACTAAAAATCATCAAGTAAAGTCTAAGCTGTTTTTTCAATTGAGCGGTAAAACTCACCTAGTTTATTAGCGATTGGCGAGTTTCCCAGTTGAACAATAAATGTCTGCTATTTGGCTTCTTCCCAGTTGCCGATATCTTTCGCTCCTTCTTCGCCACCTGCTAGTCCATCAGACCCAAGGCTCCATAAGTCATAACTATTCGGATTTCTAGTCCCTGGAAACTGATATTGGAAATCATTACCCCAAGGATCCTTAGGAAGCTTATCGAGATAGCCACTCCAGTTTGTCTTCCCAGGATTTGTAACCAGGGCCCTAAGCCCTTCAGACGTAGTTGGATATGAGAAATTATCAAGCCGATAAAGCTCTAGCTCACTAGCCATGGAGCTAATGTCGTTGCCTGCTTTTATTTGATATGCCCTCACCTGTTTCTTGAATAAGTTAGGCACAACCATGGTCGATAACAGCCCGATGATAATCACAACCACCATTATTTCGATCAAAGTAAAGCCCGCCTGAGCTCTAGACATTTTTTTTTGCATAGTCATATTTTTCATCATTATTTATTTAAATATCAATCAATTCGTTTAACTGAAACATTGGCATCAAAATCGCCAAGATAATCGCTAGCACTAACGAGCCCATAATCAAAATCATAAGTGGCCCGAGCAAACTTACCATCATGCCGATGCGAGTTTGCATCTCGTTTTCTGTCGCTGTGGCGGCTTTTTCAAGCATGTGCCCTAAGCGGCCACTGTTCTCACCACTCGTCACCATATGAACTAACAACGGTGGAAAATTACCGCTACGCTCAAGCGCCCGGCCAATCGGCACACCTTGCGCTACCTCTTCGGTTGCCAAGTGCAAATCACGCTGCAATACCACGTTAGTCATCACACCTTCGCTTGCTCTCATGGACGATAAAATTGGCACTCCTGAACCAACCATAATCGACAATGTACGAGCCATCCGTGCAGTATCGACGTTTTGCACCATCTTCCTTAGCCCAGCTGTTTTCAAATAGAAGGTGTGCAACCAAGTTTTTGGACCTTTTTGACTAAAAACATAGCGCCAACCGAAAATCAGTGCAACCAAGCCTATGGCCATAATAACGCCATAACTGGTCATGATTTCTGACAGTTTGATTACCAATTTAGTTAGACCTGGTAATTCTTGATTAATATCCTCGTAGACAGTTACTACTTTTGGCACCACAACGGAAATCAAAATCACTAAGATCCCGGCACAAACGAAAAACAAAAAGATAGGATATACAATGGCTTGAGTTATTTTCTGCTGCATTGCATGACTCTCTTCCAAATAGTCAGCAAGGCGATCTAAGACGTTATCGAGGGTTCCAGATTGCTCACCCGCGGAAATCGACGCTCGGTAAATTTCTGGAAAGCTATTAGGGTATTTAGCAACCGCATCCGACAATGAGTAGCCTTCAGTCACTAACGAACGAATATCGCTCATCACCGATTTAATTTTGTGGCCTTCAGACTGCTTAACAACCGCACTCAAGGTTTCTTCAACTGTCATCCCTGACTCAAGCAAGGTTGCCAATTGTCGAGTAATGATAGATAAATCGTTAACCTTAATTTTAACTCGGCTATTAGCCTTACCACGTTTATCTGACTTGCTCACGGCATTATCAGAAACCGCTTTGACCTCAAGTGGAACTAAGCCTTGAGCCCTTAATTCGGCCCTCACCTGCTTAGCATGATCACCGGTAGTTATGTTTTTAACTGTTTTGCCCTTGGCGTCAAGAGCTTGGTATTCGAACGCACCCATTGCTATATCATCCCGGCGCTAAGCCTGCGTCACTCGGAACACTTCGTCCAAAGTCGTCTCGCCGTCAAGCACTCGCTCAAAGCCATTTTGCATTAGGCTACGCGAGGTCTTACGTACGTAATCGGTTAACTCGTTTTCGGAGACTTGATCATGAATTAAACGACGCAAACCATCATCTATATCAATTAGCTCATAAATACCAAGGCGACCGCGATAGCCTATTTGATCACATTCAGTGCAGCCTTTAGACTCAAACATCTGGTGACTATCACTTGCCTTTAAACCAAGCAATTCGAGCTCGGCGTCATCCGGCTGGTGCGGCTGCTTACAGTTAGGACATAAGCGACGAACCAATCTTTGCGCTAGCACCCCAACCAAGCTTGATGCAATTAAAAATGGTTCCACACCCATATCCACCAAGCGTGTGACCGCTCCGACCGCGGTATTGGTATGCAGTGTTGATAATACGAGGTGACCCGTTAAACTGGCTTGTACGGAGATTTCGGCCGTTTCAAGGTCGCGGATCTCACCAACTAATACAACGTCTGGATCTTGTCGTAAAATCGATCGTAAACCACTGGCGAAGGTCAGACCGATTTTTGAATTCATCTGCGTCTGGCCAACCCCGTTCAAATCATACTCGACGGGGTCTTCGACTGTTAAGATATTCAAACGCTTACGATCCAGCCGATGCAAACCAGAATACAAAGTAGTGGTTTTACCGGAACCAGTCGGGCCAGTTACTAATAATATACCGTTCGGCTTGCCAATAAGATTCTCGAATCGAGCCAAAATATCTTTCGGCATGCCTAGCACTTCTAAGTCCAAACGGGCGCTTTGCTTGTCTAACAACCGCATTACCACGCGCTCGCCATGTTGAGTGGGCAAAGTTGATACCCGCACATCTACTGGATGCTCAGCCACACGAAGTGACATTCGTCCATCTTGCGGTAGCCTCTTCTCAGCAATATCGAGCTTCG
>JAFMHC010000361.1 GCA_017854775.1 Gammaproteobacteria bacterium
TCGCCATAAATATTGTCGTAACTTAATGCTCTTATAGTGGCTAACTTGATCTGAGTGAAAGAGTAAGCCTTCCGGTTTACCTCTGGACTTATACGCCATCGTTAAAGCCTTAGCGATCAAGTTTCTCTCAGGTGGTGCTGATAAACCCCAACCTACGAATTTTCTGGCATGTAATTCCAGAACAACAGCAAGATAATTACTTGTAATAGAGTTCAATACGATTGCGCTTAATCTCTCTGGAACCGGATGAGAGGGACCAATACTTCTCTCCAGCGAGTGTTCTGGGAGACCTCTTGCTTATCACTACTCTTAATTCCTCTCTTTCGGCGAGCAGAGTTGGCTAGTATTTCTCGCTTTGGGTTTTGGCTCGATACCACCTGACTCGGGCAAGGTTGTAAAAACCGTACCAGGAGCTCTTGAAGTATTCAACCAGTTTCACTCACCACTAACGCTGATCGTTTCCAAAGTTTGAAGGTCTGCCCTTTTATTTTTGGTATTGGTCAATTTTATTCGTTTCAACAAAAGTTGCCTTGCAAAGTAGTATTTTACCCCTTCTGTTGCAATGCTTCTTTGGATCCAAAGCTTCAATAAGTGTAGACAATCCAAATCTATGCTCTTAGGTAGTTAGCTGAACACAGCAACCTTATGTAACTCTAGTGTTTGGTCGTTCTTATATTCATCGGTGACAACAAGATAATCAGCCTCTACGCAGAAGTTACATGCATATATTATTTTGATAAGATCATTGAATTGGGCAGTATCTCGAAAGCGTGTTAAAAGCAAAAAATCAAAATCGCATGCGACTCTGAACACTCCAGACACATTGGGATGATTCACTACTTGTTGCTTGAAAACATGAACGTCTTTATCCGGCGCGTTTTTGCGGACTTTCAACTTGATGAAACAAACTGAAGTAAAACCTAATAGTCCAGCGTCCAGTACCGCTTTGTACTTTGTTATGAATCCATCCTTCTCTAGCCGCTTTATTCGCCTATAGCATGGAGTGTTACTTAAATTTACCTCGTCGGCTATCCGCGCTGTCGGGGTGCTGCAATCCTCCTGCAGCATCGTTAGTATTTTTATATCCACATCATCAATCGGTAACCCGTACATACTTCCCACCCCTTGCCATGTTCTGGCTCTCGTTAACGAAGTCTTGAGTTTGATGTTTCATAAAGACTCCTGTCAAAATCGTCTCGCAGCTTTCTGAGAAATATTTTCGGTCTAAGCTTTCTAACCGTCAATATATTAGAGTAACATCGAGAGCTTTTCCACAAGTGTGAACGCTAGTTTTCAAATTTTAACGATGCATAGCGGCGACTATAGCTTTGAAAAGAATTAACCGTTTATTTGCCGTGATGTATCCGCTATCTGAAATGACTGGTTTAGTAGACGAAGGCCGTTATTTGAAGAAGTGGTGGCAAGTTCCATCAAAACACTCGTTACGTTCTGGAATTGCTCGACACTCAGATTCCAACTCCTGACTCTTACACGTCTACTGACAGAATTGCCACCATTCGCTCGGCAAGGGGAACTTTAATCGATGATTGAATCTTCGAATCAAAGTTTCTTAGTTTGATCCGGCGTTATCGATCATTTAGAGCGATAAACCGAATTCGGCAACCAATCCATCCGCCTGCTCTAGATGAATTGCAGACGAACGAACAGAACTCACCTCAAGAGGCAAAATTCTCAATGCCGGTAGCGCCTGCTTAGCTTGTTCCAGTCGACTTTACGTTAAAAACGAAGTGCATCCAGTGACCTTCGAAATCAACTAGCGTTCGTTTTAATGGCAATGTAATGGTGAACGCTTAACTAGTTAAGTGCTGGTGAACACTCTAGAAATTCGCCTATTTCCCGACAATATTACCCAAATTGACCGAAAAGCTTATATTTTAACTGACCCTGGATGCTCCATGGATTGGAGAGCATCACGCATTAAAAAATTACTTAGCAAGACGCATACACCTTGTATATAAATATGGCCCAGATCAGTTTAATATGTAATATTCAGCGACTTATATGGCATTTGACGTGCAGTGACATATCATAGTGCTACATTAACCAATTTGCTTGATAATACTGGGGTCACTGGTTCAAGTCCAGTCATAGCTACCATCTTGCTGCAATTCTTAGCTTAAAAAAAACCAGCTTTATGAAGCTGGTTTTTTTATGCCCAAGCCTTATAGATTAACTGTTTAAGGTAATAACTTTAATCAATTTCGGCAGCTGCTTGGCAATACAGCCACCCTAACACCCTCACTAGAACAACCCCAATTTAAGACGCCACCTTCGCTAGCATCCGGAGTGAGAAAAATATAACCACCGTCGAGTTCTGGCACCGTTACGCCAAGATCTATCACAATTTGCTGACGCTCCATGTCAAACCACGCTCCATTGTCATTTTGAAATGCACTCGACACATTGCCGGTTGGAAAACGACCGTTATCGATGAAGTACTCGGCAATTCCTACCTTGACAGCCGATGCCGACATCAAGGAGGAACCGACCTTCGCTCGGATTGTGTAATCCTGATAAGCTGGAATGGCCACGGCGGCTAGTACGCCTGTCACAGCGACCATTGCCATGGTATTTCCACTAAAGAGAAAGTCTGCGGGAGATTGTGAATAGTTTAGGACCAAGGAGAGCTCCTGCTCTCCAGTCTGAACCAGGGCGCCAATCCGCCCGGTATCAGCCAACGCGAGATCCTCGGCAAGTGGAAGACTGACCAAATTGGGCTCAATACCGGCAATATCACTCAATGATTGAATGCCAGAAAGGTACATGTTGTAGGCTTTCGTTGGCAAGTCATGCACCTGCGCCGTGAACAAAAACAGGCTTGTGGAGTTTTGCGTACGTTGTTTTTTAAACCAGCCTGCCACCGCATTTAATGGGGTCACATTTAATGGGGTCATTTAATGGGGTCTGAGGCTGCCACGGTTTTGCGGACTGTTTAATTGTGGGCAGATGCCCGTTCATATTCATCTGGACTCA
>JAFMHC010000362.1 GCA_017854775.1 Gammaproteobacteria bacterium
TTAGACTTAATCAGAGGCTCCTTAGCTAACTAGTCCAAAAATATTGCTGCTTATAGGCATAAAAAATCAAACATTGCCTGATTTAGATCAATACAAGTCTAAGGCCAGCCCTTTATGATTTTTTTTCTAATTGAACTTATTTAACCTGTAGAACGGAGCGGTTGTATGAATGTAAAAGAGCTTATGTGTAACGATGTTGTAAGTTGTAATTTAAGCAGCACCCTAGATGAAGTTGCACTGAAAATGTGGAACAACGATTGTGGGGCGGTTCCGATTGTTGATGATCAAAATAAGCCCATAGGAATTATTACAGATCGAGATATTGCGATCGGAGCAGCTATGAAGCACCGATCACTGGGGGATATCACAACCGACGAAGTTAACAATGGTCGAACAGTGTTTACCTGTCAGCAGGAAGATGATGTCAAAACGGCACAGGCAACTATGCAGAGTGAAAAAATTCGCCGTTTGCCGGTCGTTGATGAGCAAGGCCACCTCTCTGGAATGGTCTCAATTGGCGACTTGGTCAGTTACTCACAGCAACGCAAGGGCGCTAAGCTCCCCTACGCAGATACTATGACAACCTTAAAATCCGTTACTGGTCATCACTAAACAATGCCGTCATATCTTTTGATAGTGCGGCAGAAGAAATGAGGTAAACAACATGCAAAAAAAGCAAATCATAGAAGCTAGGAGTCGCGATCTTGCGATTAACGATATGGAGAAGACAGTTACGATTAGTGTTGGGGATGCAATTCTCACTGGTGATCTGAGAGTTCCCGAGTCGGCAAAAGGTTTGGTTATATTTGCGCATGGAAGTGGCAGTAGTCGACATAGTTCGCGCAATCAGTACGTCGCACAGGTGTTGAACATTTATCATTCAGGCACGTTGCTTATTGACCTTCTTTCCAGTGACGAAGAGCGAGTTGACCAGATCTCACGGGAGTATCGATTTAATATTGAGATGCTGGCCGATCGGCTGACTAAAGTTGTCGAGTGGGTCGAACAGCAGCCGTGGGCGAGCGAGTTGAAAGTTGGCTATTTTGGCTCCAGTACGGGTGGTGGTGCAGCGTTAATGGCGGCGGCAAAGAGGCCTGAGAATATCTTCGCAGTGGTATCTCGAGGCGGCAGGCCTGATTTAGCAGGTGATCACCTTAAAAATGTTCTGGCACCGACATTACTAATCGTTGGCGAACTTGATCCGCAAGTAATTCAATTGAATCAGCAAGCCCAAAATATTTTACCAATAGATTCAAACTTACAAATAATACCCGGCGCGACACACCTTTTTGAAGAGCCTGGCACGCTTGAAAAAGTTGCCCATGAAGCGGCAGAATTTTTTCAAAGATGCTTTACATAATCAGGATAAGCTCATGTTATATCGGTTTAAAAATTTAAAGGATGGGGGAATTAAGCTCGCTGCAGCACTGCGTGGAAAAATTGACTGTTCCGATACTGTATTGTTGGCGCTACCGCGAGGTGGTGTTCCGGTAGCTTTCGAGGTTGCGCAAAGTCTTAATATGCCACTGGACGTACTGTTAGTGCGAAAGCTCGGTTTGCCAGATCATGAAGAATACGCGATGGGAGCAATCGCATTGGGGGATGTGCGTGTTATGAACGATGAAGTTATCGAACAAATGAATGTATCCGAAGAGGCGCTCGAGCGAGTAATTTCTAGAGAGCAATTAGAGTTATCAAGGCGTAACTTAATGTATCGACAAGGGCGCCCACCGACTGAGGTGAAGGGCAAGACCGTTGTTGTTATTGATGACGGCCTCGCCACTGGTGCGACCATGATGGCGGCGGTAAAGGCGCTACGGCAGATGGAGGCTGGTCATATAATTGTGGCTGTACCCGTTGGCGCAGCATCAACTCGCCTGAGACTGGAGAAAGTTGCTGATCAAGTAATTTGTCTACACATGCCTGAGCCGTTTTATAGTGTTGGTAATTGGTATGAAACTTTTTCACAAACCACCGATAAAGAAGTGTTGGAGTATCTGCGTCGAGCGAACAAGCAAGTTGCGGATATAGAAAAAAGAAGGCCAGCATGACTAAAACAGATGTGAATAACGAACTTATTGAAGCGGTTGGCAAGCATGCATATCCACTCGGTGGGGCCTTAAGTGACTATGACCCAATAATCGAAGCTGCGAAAGACCGCCACCTTGTGCTAATTGGTGAAGCGTCGCATGGCACTCATGAGTTTTATAAATCTCGCGCTGAGATAACTCAACGTTTGATTGATGAGCTTGAGTTCGACGCCGTCATCGTTGAAGCTGATTGGCCCGACGCGTACCGAGTGAACCGCTATGTTTCAAGTCGGCAAAGCGAAACTGGGGCGGATCAAGCTTTACAGGATTTTGAACGCTTTCCGACATGGATGTGGCGAAACCTTGATGTAAAGGCGTTTATAGAATGGTTATATGCCTATAACCTAAGCCGCCGTATTAACGAGAACGACTTGACTCGCACCATCGGCTTTTATGGCTTGGATCTTTACAGCATGAGCACATCGATTCATGCGGTTATTGACTATCTGGAAAAGGTTGATCCGCGAGCAGCAAAGCAGGCCCGAGTTAGCTATTCTTGTCTTGATCACTTTATGGATCAGCCGCAGGCATATGCATATGCGACTGAATACGGGTTAGCCGAATCCTGTGAGCGAGAAATCGTTTCCCAATTAGTGGATTTGAGGCAGAGGGCCTTTGAGTATCTGCAACAAGATGGTTTGGTCGCTCGAGATGAGTTTTTTTGTGCTGAACAGAATGCAAAGCTAGTCAAAAATGCCGAGCAGTATTATCGTTCGATGTATCGTGCCGCTTCGAGCTCTTGGAACATTCGTGATAAACATATGTTCGAGACGTTGCAAGATTTGAGCGCGCACCTCAGTGACGAATTGCACCGCGAGGCACGGATAGTGGTTTGGGCACATAATTCACATATCGGTAACGCAGCGGCAACTGAGATGAATTCCCGCGGGGATTTAAATATTGG
>JAFMHC010000363.1 GCA_017854775.1 Gammaproteobacteria bacterium
TGCTCATCTGGGCTAAGTTTATTTTGAAAGAAACGTGACACTGCCCCGCTACCGTATTCACCGGGAGGCAGGCTTATGCAATGAACAATGATGGCTTCGGGTAGCAGGTGGTTCTCACGCTGGTCATAATTTGGCGAGCAAATAAATTCGGCCGAATCGATCAGCCCTGATTCAAGATCTAGACTCATGTTAGGCAAGATATGGCTGCGCGAGAAACAGCAGAACCCAAGCAAAAACCCCGGCTAAAACATCGTCGATCATTATGCCAAAGCCACCATGCACATGCTTATCGAGCAATTTAATCGGCCAAGGCTTAAAAATATCGAACAATCTGAATAAAACAAAACCAAGCACCACATTTTGCCAAGTTACCGGCAGCAGCGCTACAGTTATAAAAAAGCCAACAATCTCGTCCCAAACAATAGAGCCGTGGTCGTGCACACCAGCATCAGAAGCGGTCTTGCCGCATAGGTATATGCCAATGATAAAGCTGACTAAAATTATGCCCAGATACGCATACGAACTGGTGCTTACAAAGCTCGCTATAAATAGAAATAGCGGAACGGCCGCCAGTGTTCCCCAAGTGCCGGGGGCTGGCTTAATTAAGCCAGAACCAAACCCGAGGGCGAGGAAATGAACGGGGTTGGACAATTTAAATTTAGCGTTTTGTGTCATAAGCGTCAGGTAGGAGCTTAGGTTGGAGCTCGGGTTTGAATTAAGAAAAATGTTCGAAGCTAGTCGGGAGCTGATAATCAACACCTTCTAGGCTTACCGACACGGCGTTTTGGCGCTTCTGCACCACCGACCCTATTCTAGTCAGCGACAGCCCAAGCTGCGTGGCAATGCTGTCGACCTCGCTTCGCTGGCTTGGGCTCGCGGTAAAGGCTAATTCATAATCGTCGCCGCCGTTTAAGGCTAAATCCAAGCTTCCTCCGTTATTGAGATACCGGCGATAGGCGTCGGACAGAGGAATTAAGCCAGCGTCGATATCAATCGAAACGCTACTTTGCTGACATATATGTCTGAGATCGCCAATCAAACCATCTGAAACATCCAAGCAAGCGCTGGCAACTCCGAGCAGTGATTGACCAAGGGTAACTCGCGGCTCAGGTGTCTCTAAGGCGCTAACAACTATATCTCGGTATGCATCGTCTAAACTTACGTCACCGCGCAAAACCGCCAAGCCAAGCGCTGCGTCGCCGACATTATGTGACACGTAAACGTCATCACCCAGCATCGCTCCAGACCGACAAAGAGCTTGACTTTGTGGCAGCAAGCCCATGATAGTAATACTTAAATTAAGAGGGCCTTGAGTTGTATCGCCACCAATTACTTGCAACTCAAAACGCCCAGCGATGACCTTAAGCGCATCTGAAAAAGCTTTCAACCAGTCGGTATCGAATTCGGGAATAGTAAGCGCCAAGGTCGCCCATTTAGGCTCAGCGCCCATCGCCGCCATGTCACTCAAGTTAACCGCCAGAATCTTGTGCGCTAACTTGGCTGGCGACACATCGGCAAAAAAATGAACACCTGATACCATACTGTCAGCGCTAATAGCGAGCTCCATGCCCGCTGGCACAGCGACAATAGCGGCATCGTCACCAACGCCTAATTTGGTATCGACATGGTCGGGGCCGATACCATGGCAGAACTCTTCAATAATTGAAAACTCAGCCATTGGTCTGCCCAGTTATGGCACCAGCTATGTACCCAGTTAGGGCACTTGCAATTGCACAAGTTATAACACTCGTCATCAACTCGCTTAGCCGGGTTTTCGGAGCTCTTTAGCGAGCTTATCGATAACGCCATTGATAAACTTATAACTGTGATCTGAGCCAAATGTTTTGGCTAGCTCAATCATCTCGTTGATGACCACACGTGTCGGAACATCGGCTTTGTATGTTAGTTCGTAGGCGCCCAATCGTAGTATTGCTCTTTCTACAGGGTCTAAAGTGCGAAATTCTCGACCTATAAACGGGGTAATAGCTAATTCAAGCTCTTTTTCGAACTTCGGCACTTGCGACATTATTTCTCGCAAATACTTCTTGTCGACATTCTGCATGTCATGAATCTGGCTAAAATGTTTTTCAATATCTTGGGCTGCTTGCTTGGTTAAATCCCATTGATACAAGGCCTGCACAGCGGCTTTGCGTGCATTGTGGCGGTTTGATGACATGGTTATAGCTTCGCCAATAGGTTGACCATCTCGACGACGGTCATTGCGGCTTCAGCGCCTTTGTTGCCCGCTTTAGTGCCGGCTCGTTCGATTGCTTGTTCGATAGTGTCGACCGTTAATACGCCAAAGCCAACCGGCACACCTGTTTCTAACTGTACCGAATTTAACCCCTTAGCACACTCGCCTGCAACAAAGTCGAAGTGAGGTGTTGAGCCGCGAATAACTGCGCCGAGTGCAATTACACCATCGTAATTACCGCTGGCAGCCATCTTTTTAACCGCTAATGGAATTTCAAAAGCACCAGGTACGTTAACAACCGTAATATTGCTAGTATCGACGCCATGACGCGCTAATACGTCGATCGCACCACCAAGTAGTGCGTCGCCGATGAAGCTGTTGAAGCGGCCTAGAACGATGCCTAGTTTTTGGTTTTGACCGTGCAATTCGCCGGAAAGTGTGGTGTGTGTCATATGAATTATTATCTGTAGCTACGTATGTGTGTTTGAGCCTAAGCTGTTTTCTTGAGCAAAAGGTATTTACCTAACGCTCGATATAATCAACAATTTCAATGCCAAAGCCGGACAAACCGTGAGTTTTACGCTCTTTGCCCATTACTCGGATTTTACCAGCACCAAGGCTGGCTAGAATCTGACTGCCGGACCCAAGCAATCGCAAGTGACCGTGTCCGCCTGGGCGCTTATTGTCTTGAAACTGTTCAATATCGTATATTACTTCTTCAGAACTCTGAGCATAACGCAGAATCACTACAATACCCGAGCCTGCTTGCAAGATATAGTCCACCGCGTCTCTTGC
>JAFMHC010000124.1 GCA_017854775.1 Gammaproteobacteria bacterium
GGTTCGTAAAGGCTGGCTGATAAGTTATACGATTCTGCAGGATGGTCGACGACAAGTGCTGGAATTGCATTATCCTGGCGATGTGATCGGCACTCCTGATATGCCATTTAAGCATTCGACCAGTAACTTACTGGCAATTGAGGATTGCGTGCTTTGTCCGTTTCCCAAATCGGCTATTGACGTAATCTTTACCAGATCACCGAGGTTGACGGCGTTATTGTTTACCCTGGCGATGATCGATAAGTCGGTTAATTTAGATCGTTTACGCGTACTTGGTCGAATGAGTGCAAGGGAACGTTTAGCCCATATTTTACTCGAAATTCACAGCCGGATTACGCTTACCAATGGTGTGGTCGGTAACTCCTTTAGGATGCCGCTGTCGCAATTTGATTTGGCTGACGCTGTCGGTCTCACAAATGTGTCTATTAGTAATGCATTCGCTAAGCTAGAGGACGAGCAGTTAGTTAGGCGAAGCAAGGGTCACGTTGAGTTGCTTGATGCCGAGAAATTAACCTCGATTAGTGACTATATCAATCGCTATCGAGAGGTCGATATTAGTTGGTTTCCGAATGTTTGATGGTTAGCCGTTGTATCAGTCTTCAAGCGGTTTAAACTACTTTAAATGAGATTATCTGTTTCGGTGCTAGTGTGACCCATCTCGAAACTTATACCTAGATGCGGTTCTTTTCGATTCGATAGACCACTAAAATTTAGGCGTTTTGAAGGCGCCAGTGGTACTATTTCATTGTCAAAGACACACTGATATGACCAACATGGCCGCGACGCTCTTACTAATTCAAAATCCCGACTCAGAGCACCATGAGTTGATATCGCATTTTAATTCGCTGCACTATAATCTGCGCACTACGGAAGATGTTTCATCTGCAATCCAGCTTATTGATGACCATGGCGTTAGACCTAGTGCCATTCTGGTAGATATACCTGATCTTACTGAAGAACAGATGGATATGCTCGAGAGCATAGGAGAGACTTTAGGGATTCACGAATGGGTTTTTCTTACCTATGACCTGTCGCCAGAGCTATCTGAACGTTTAGAAGAGCTCAGTTATCGAAGCCTTAAGCAGCCTTGCTCCGAGAAGCGTGTTGAGGTTACGGTTAAGAAAGCAATAAGGTCGGTGATGGTGCGTCGACGCTTAGCGGAGTACTCGGCAAACAATCTGAAGAAAAGTAGTTTTGATTCTATTGTCGGTAAGAGTAAGGTCGTGCTCGAGCACAAGAAGGCGCTTAGAGAGCTGTCGAATGTTCCGATGAGCACCTTAATGATTAATGGTGAGACCGGTTCAGGTAAGGGGCATGCCGCTGGGATATTGCACAGTAATGGCTTACGCAAGGATCACGCTTTTATTGAAATGAACTGTGCGGCCTTGCCTCGAGATTTGGTTGAATCGCAGTTATTTGGTCATGAAGCGGGTGCCTTCACGGGTGCCAAGGGGCGCCATAGAGGATTGCTGGAGCAAGCAGACAACGGCACGCTTTTTCTTGACGAAATTGGTGAGATGCCGTTGGATGTCCAAGCCAAATTATTAAAGGCCATTGAAGAGCAAAGTTTTCGCAGGGTTGGTGGTGAACACTTGATTACTGTCGATGTGCAGATTTTTGCCGCAAGCAATCAAAACCTAGAGAAAATGGTGGTCGAAGGTGATTTTCGGCAAGATCTCTATCATCGCTTAAACGTGTTTCAAATTGAAGTGCCGGCGCTACGCGAATATAAGTCTGACTTGATTGAGTTAGTGCCGCTTATTATCGCTGATCTTAACGCTAAATCGGGCAAAAAAGTTCGTGTTATTAGCGATCAAGCTTGGCGTGATTTAATGGATTACGAATGGCCCGGCAATATACGTGAATTACGTAATGCCTTGGAACGTGGAGTATTATTGGCTCAAAATGATACCTTAAATACAAGCTGGTTAAAGCTCAACAACAACTTATTGGTAGACCAGTTAGATGCCGGAGTTGTGGTTGATCAAGCTGCCGTCGAAAGGCGCCCGGATAACGTTGCTCAGTTAAATGTGGTTAAATCTAATCAGCTTTCGTTTACTCTCGACGGCAAGACATCGTTGGAAGATATGGATCGTAAGATTATTGAAACCGCACTGAAAGTAAGCCAACAAAATATATCAAAGGCGGCCGATCTGATTGGCGCGACACGTGAAACACTTCGATACCGAATTCAGAAATACGAATTAGAAGTTGGCGTAGACTCGGCCTAAATGCTGATAATAAGACCGCTCAAATAGAGTCGCCAGGTTTGCATTGGGGATAACAACAATAATCTGGTGGTGGATATACCCTAATGCATGCAAATCACGTTATACAACATCTCGTAAGTGGCTTTAACGTTTCGATTTCAATTTTACTGATTTGATAAACTTTTGATTTTGATATGGAAATCGGCCCTATGATTTATTTTCTGGTCGCGCAGCTACATTGGCATCATTTTTGCTGACTTATAATATGAGTACTTCAGTTCCGTAGCATGAATCGCCAAGGTGATAAAAATACCTGTAGCAAAATTGTTTGGCTGATGTTCCTCCGCTTGTCGTTGAAACCCTTTCACCTTCGGTTGAAGGGTCTTGCCAGTAGATCGTTATTGGCTGAGTATTCGGCATCAATTGGGGGGCAAACCTTTATCGTCTTGTCGCGGGTTATGCTGAGGTCTCATCGAGCTATTCTTTGGGAGGCTATTGAGCCCCAAGCTAGCTTTTCAAAACAATCAATTTAGACGTAGGAGAGACGATGCAAGCTTTCGATAAAAATGACCCGCAAACCTCATTTGGTGCTTTCAAACCGGTTGGTAATGTAGTTGTCGTGTTTGACGATACAATTAGTGCGGTAAATGCACAGACCGATCTTTTAGCCGGCGGTCACGATAGTATGGAAGTAACTTACATGGATGCGGATGCATTCGTGAAAATCCTTGATGAGATGCGTGAAAATCAAGGTGTTCTAGCGGTATTAGGTTCAGAACTGAAAAAAAGTGATCAATTTCGAAAATACGCAGAGCAAGGTGCCTGCTTTTTGATCGCCTATGCGCCAAGTGAAGATGAAACTAAGAATGTGATGAATGTTGTTGAGCGATATAACTACCTCTTCGCTCTTAAGTATGGCCACCTCATTATTGAACGGTTTGACCCTAGCCATCCGGCATAAATCAGTTGTCACCTATACTCACTAGCACCCAACCTGCTGATGCTTTTGTCTCGCGGCTAATGCGTACAGGCAGATCACCCTATCCGACCGAGTAAATCTCTATGAAGTTTCTAGCTCTAACACTCATCGCCTCGATCATCCTATGCTCGGCAGTGGCTTCCGGCTATGCGCAAACGGCGGCTGAGGATTCGTTAGCAGCTCAGCCGATAGCCAGTGAGTTGGCAGAAAGTGGTGATCGCTTAAGCGATAATGAGCTTAAACAAGCTGAACAGCGACGCCTAGACGCAGTGGATCAGCTTCGAGACATTCAACTGTCTCTGCAGAATAAAGTCGCAGCTCGAAGTGATTTACTGACGGAGTTAAAGTCAGCTAGTGAGAATGAAACTGAGGTCCTTGAGGCTCAGGTTGCAGAGATCAATTCCGAAATCGAAATGCTTGAAAAAACTTTTGAGCAAATAGCGATCGGCGGCGTTGACCTATCATTGTTTGGCATTGAGGACGAGCCGTTCGATTGGCGCGAAGAACTGATTACGGTGGTTAAGCCGCTTATCGAAAATGTCAAAAGTTTGACCGAAAAGCCGCGAAAAATTGAAAGTCTACGAAGGGTTATCTCAGATAAGGAACTTGCCAAGCAGGCGACCAAAGACGCGCTCAATTCAATTGCGAAGCTTAAGCAAGAGGCAAATTCAGATATTGTTACTGAGGAATTAGTCGAGCTAGAAGCCCAGTGGCATAGCCGCTTAAAAGACCTAGAGCGCGAGATTCAATTGGCTGAATTTCAACTATCAAGCCTCGAGGGTAAAAATGTTCCTTGGCTTGAAATTATAAAAAATAACGTAATCGGCTTTCTCTCCGGCAGGGGGCTGACGCTAATATATGTTGTCGTTGCGGTCATATCCATTTTGATCCTGATGCGAGGTATTCTTTGGCTGATTCGCAAGCGAACCTCCGAAAGCCAAGATCGTAGCGTTAAGGTTCATTACCGTCTCGCATCATATGGTTATCGCTTGCTTACTGGAATTTTGATCGCTGTCGCGATAATGATGGTGCTTTATTTTCGTCAAGATTTGCTACTACTTGCGATTATGGTGGTGGTCTTCATTGGCGCCGCATTGGCACTAAAAAACCTTCTGCCCAAGTATGTCGCCGAAGGGAAGTTGCTTCTAAATATGGGTAGCGTGCGTGAACGAGAGCGTGTTATTTACAATGGAGTGCCTTGGGAAGTTAGCTCGATTAACGTGCATTCACGCTTCGTGAACCCTGAAATTCGAGGCGCTATTCGTATGCCGATAAGCCAAATGCACGATATGATTTCTCGGCCGGCGGTTGATGAAACATGGTTTCCGAGCTCTGAGGGAGATTGGGTGCTGGTTGGTGGAGATTCTCCGCACCAGGTCGTTCATCAGACAGTAGATGTGATAGAGCTAAGAGATCTGGACTCAGTAAGCGGTTTTATGCCTACCGCGGACTACTATAGTGCTGGTTACCCTAACTTGTCGCGAGCCAAGACGTTTCGAATATCTGTTGTGTTCGGTATTGACTACGCCACTCAGCGTGAGGATGTTACGAAGATTGAAAAAGCCTTTAGCGCTGGTATTAAACGATCGTTTGAAGGTACTGCCTTTGAAAAGCACGTGATCGACGTTAACGCTGATTTTGAATCCGCGGGCGATTCATCACTTAACTATCTAATGCTGGCTACATTTCAACCTGAAGCGGCTGGAGATTACAATAAGATCAAGCGCAGAATTCAGCGTGCATGCGTGATCGTGTGCAGCGAAAACGACTGGAGCATCCCATTCCCTCAGCTATCTGTGCACTTGCCAGAGAATAATCCAAAACCGGCAGAGTAAATCCAGATTAAGGCCAGAGTAAAGCCAGATTAAGGAGTCTTGACAAGACTCCTAGTTAGCGCGAGCGTCTGAGGTCAAGATGCTCGCTATCTTGGGCATATGCAGCGTGATATTGAAAGATGACTGGTGCTGAAAATGAACCAGTCATGTTGGGCTTAAAGATTGAGTGCTTTTCATCGCGATATTAGTGAGCTTCTCGCAGCCTCAGGCGTTTTTCAAAGCCAGAGCAAATCTCGAAACTCGTTTTCCTAGCGCAATGCATAATGTTTTCTCATCGTCCGAAATCGGGTTGCTATTAGCCGGCCCTGCTACGTGGCTAGCACCATAAGGTGTGCCGCCGGTCGTAGTTTTGCTTAGTGCGTGTTCGGTATAGGGTAGGCCACTCAGGAGCATTCCATGGTGCAGTAGCGGGTTGAGCATTGACAGTAAAGTTGACTCTTGGCCGCCATGCATTGACGAGCTGGAGGTGAAAACTGCGGCCGGTTTACCGCTTAACGTGCCCGCCATCCAAAGTGAACTGGTGCTGTCTAAAAAATATTTCATCGACGCCGACATATTACCGAAACGAGTTGGGCTACCGATTATCAATGCGTCGCATTGTTCTAGATCGGCAAGCTCGACGAATAGGTCGCCATATTCTGGCTGACTTTTTTCCTCAGGTTCCACCGACACACTTGGCACACAGCGGACTACGGCATTACAGCCTTCGATAGATTCAACACCTCTGGCGATAAGGCGGGCCATCTTTTGTACCGAACCAAGTCGGCTGTCGTACACAATCAAGGTGTTCATGAGGTTTAGTTACTCAAAAATAGGTAGCTGGCGCTACGGATTTGGCTTGCTCTGGTTTTATATTGCTTAGGTTTTATGTTGCTTAGGTTTTACCTTGCACGGGTCTTACCGTGCTCAGGTCTATACCTCTGCCGTTACGGTAAGATAGTGAGTACATTTTCGGGAGGCCGGCCAATAATAATTTCATTCCCAGCGATCACAATAGGACGCTCAATCAGCTTGGGGTTTTGTACCATTGCATCGATTAATTGGTCACGGCTCAATGCTTCGTCTTTCAGCTTTAGTTCTTTGTAAAGCACCTCACCTTTGCGCATCAGTTCTCGGGGCTGCATTTCTAAGCCCCTGAGAATGCTGTCTAGTTGTTGGTGCGTTGGTGGGGCTTGTAAATAGTCGACGATAATTGGGCTAACTCCATTTTCTTCTAGAAGTGCCAATGTTTGGCGCGACTTCGAGCACCTTGGGTTATGATAGATCGTAATTTCCAATTTAATTCTCCAGTGACATTCTATGGGCGATTATTCGATAAAGGCTAAGCTAACACAACTGTTTGAGGTGCCGATTGCCGTTATTCAGCGTTTTCGCTCTGATCGCCTACCTCGGCACGCAGCGTCTCTTGCGTTTAGTTCGCTGTTGGCGTTAGCGCCAATGATGGCGATAGCCTTAGCGGTGCTTTCGTCGTTCGATGAAATGGGAAGTTTAGTTGAAGACTTCATTTACCAATTTTTAGTGCCTACCTCCGGCATTGATATAAAGCTCTACATTGATGAGTTTGCTAGTCGGGCGGGGCAACTGACGGCCATTGGAACAGGTGCCTTTTTTCTCACAGCGTTACTTTTATTATCTAATATCGAAACATCATTTAATGACATCTGGGGGGTTGAAGATGGCCGCTCTTTGTCGGCTAAGCTTACTGTCTATTGGTCGCTGGTGACGCTTGGCCCATTTTTGATGGGCGCGAGCCTTACGATGTCGGCCTATGTTACCTCACTGTCGATGTTTACCGGTCAGGTCGCCACAATTGGTGAGGTGATTGTGCCGATCGTATTGATGATGTTGGCATTTTTACTGCTTTATTTGGTGATGCCAAACGTGCAGGTCAGTTTAATGCATGGTCTAGTGGGAGCCGCCGTTGCGTCTGTATTGTTTGAGACGACCAAGCGTGTTTTTCAGGCTTATTTGAAAAATTTCGGTGATTATGAAGTCGTTTATGGCGCTTTGGCTACCTTGCCAATCTTTTTGATTTGGATCTATCTGTCTTGGGTAGTCGCATTGATTGGTGCTGAGGTAGTCGCGGTATTGCAACAAAAGAGATTGCTAGAACATACCGTTATTGATCGCCTAGAAAGTAATCTTAGCCATCACGAGGCTGATAACGAAGAGCTCGATAAAACCAACGATGTTGACCCTACTGATTCAGATCGTCAGGTGGTCGAAGCTACTTCGAACTTAGCTACTTCGAACTTAGCTAGTTCAGACTCAGCTGATCGCTGATTGACCCTCTGGCGCTGGCAACGTTTCGCTTGTCAAAGCTTCGAGAATATCGATCTTCCTTATATTGCCAGTTACTTGCTTTGCGCTTGAATATTTTATTTGGGTAAACGTCTCGACCTAAGGAACCATTATAAGCCGCCAGCGCCCGAGTGGGGTCAGGGTATTTGTCCATATAGTGGCGCAAAATTGTACAGCCATAACGAAGGCTTACCAGCGGGTTGTACAGGTCGTCTTCGACGTTGCCATAAACTTCTTTCCAAAACGGCATTACTTGCATCAAGCCTTGTGCTCCGGCATGCGATAGTGCGTGTCGATCAAAATTACTTTCAATATCGATTACGGCAAGCACTAGTTGCGGGTCCAAGCCGGCACGCTCAGCTTCTGCTGCCACGGCTTTAAGTAAGCGTATGCGGTAATAGGGGTCTGGTATACGGCGTTCGAGCTTCTCCGACATGTTCGATAACCAGGTTAGAGCATCTAGATCGATTCGGCGTTCTTGGATATCGTGTGTCGCTTGCTTAAGAGCTTGAATCAAGTGAGGATCAATGCCGTTAGCCTTTGCCGGGATTGCGCTTGCAATCAATAAGCCCAGCGATAGGACTAGCCGCGAGGATAAATTAGAGTAGCTCGAAAGAGACAAAATGGTCATAGTTTAAGTGGCGACCTAGTCAGCGACGCTTGCTGAAAGCAAGGCACCTTTTAAAAAATCTAGAATGGTATCTTGGGCAATATCTTCTGCTGCCTCAGCTCGACGGTTCTTATATTCGACTTGACCTTTATCTAGGCTTTTCTCACCAACGACAACTCGATGCGGTATGCCGATAAGATCAGCGTCAGCGAACATAATGCCCGGCCGCTCGTTGCGGTCGTCGAGTAATACTTCAACTCCCAATGCGCTTAACTGTTGATATAGCTGGTCGCAGAAATTTTTCACTTTGTCTGATTTTTTATAGCCAATTGGGGTGATCACGATCTGAAAAGGCGCAATCGCATCAGGCCAAATTATTCCGCGAGCATCATTATTTTGTTCAATCGCCGCTGCAACAATGCGGGATACACCTATGCCATAGCAACCCATCGGCATTAATGCGGCCTTGCCGTTGTTATCTAAACAAGTGGCTTTCATCGCTTCACTGTATTTGGTGCCGAGCTGAAATATATGACCAACCTCGATACCGCGACTAATAGAGACGCGAGAATCGTCTGATTGATCAGTTGAACGGGAACAAAAATCTCCCTCGACCACCATACGTAAATCGAATTCGATTGGCTCCGCGCAGTCGCGGCCCCAGTTCACTCCAGTAAGGTGAACATCGTCTTGATTTGCGCCGCATATAAAGTTGGCTAAGTTAACCGCTGAACGATCAGCTATCACGGTTAGCTGCAAGCCGACGGTGCCGATCGAGCCCGGCGCACACCCAGCCGCAGATTGAACTTCTTCATCGCTTGCCCATGTTAATGGTGAGGCAACCAAAGGATGTTTCTCTGCCTTTAATTCGTTTAGATCATGGTCACCACGTAGCACTAAGGCGACAACCGAGTCTTTTTCTTCGCCCTTAACAAGCAATGTTTTGATCGTGCTTTCAATTGGGGCACTTAAAAAATCGCAGATCGCAGCTATCGTATGTTGCCCAGGTGTATCAACTCGTGACATTTCCTGGCTAGCGGTCGGCCGCTCGCCACCAAGCTGTAAGGCTTCAGCCAGCTCGACGTTAGCGGCGTATTGGTATTTGTCACATACTGCAATGGCGTCTTCACCAGAGTCAGCTAATACGTGAAACTCGTGAGAGGCGTTTCCACCGATACTGCCGTTATCAGCATCTACTGCTCGAAAGCCTAAGCCTAAACGGTTGAAGATATCGGTGTATGCTTGGTACATCACATCGTACGTTTGTTGCAGGCTCGCTTGATCTAAGTGGAACGAGTAGGCGTCCTTCATAATGAACTCACGTGCGCGCATCACGCCAAAGCGAGGGCGACGTTCATCACGAAACTTAGTTTGTATTTGATAGAAATTTGCCGGTAATTGTTTATAGCTGCGAATCTCATTGGCCATTAATGAAGTGATTACTTCTTCGTGCGTCGGGCCGTAAGCAAAATCTCGACCGTGACGATCTTTCATGCGCAGCAATTCACCACCGTACATTTCCCAACGGCCCGATTCCTGCCAGAGTTCAGCAGGCTGAACCGATGGCATCAGTACCTCTTGCGCGCCAGTCTTGTCCATTTCTTGGCGAACAATATTTTCTACCTTACGCATTACTCGCAAGCCAACCGGTAACCATGTATAGATGCCAGCGGCAACTTTGCGGATCATGCCAGCGCGCAACATGAGTTGATGACTGATAATTTCAGCATCAGCCGGAGTTTCTTTAAGTGTCGAAAGTAAAAACTTGGTAGTGCGCATCTGGTTATGTTTGCTAGTGTGCTTGAGTCAAAACGAACCGTCGATTCTAGCCTAAAACTTGAACGAATTCAGTCCTATCGGTGCAATAAATCATGTAACTTAACAAGAGTCTATCGCTTTCTCGCTGCTTTATGTTGATGCAACAACCAAAAGCGCTCAGGTTTTGCTAAACTAGTGAGATACTGATTTTCCAATGCGGCTCTAATTTAAATACGATTTAGTGCACAATTTTCTAGATCGTTCACTCCAAGACAAGACTATGACTACTATCAAGCAAGACGATTTGATTGACAGCGTTGCTGACGCGCTGCAGTTCATTTCTTACTATCACCCTAAAGATTTTATTGACGCGATGCACAACGCATATAAGCGAGAAGAGTCGCAAGCCGCGAAAGATGCGATGGCGCAAATTCTAATTAATTCGCGTATGTGCGCTGAGGGGCTTCGGCCAATCTGCCAAGATACCGGCATAGTCACAATATTTGCCAAAATTGGTATGGACGTTAAATGGGATGCTGAAATGTCTGTTACAGACATGATTAACGAGGGTGTTCGTCGTGCCTATACGAATCCAGATAACGTATTACGAGCCTCAATTTTATCTGACCCATTGGGTGCGCGTATCAACACCAACGATAATACGCCGGCGGTTATCCATTACGAGATCGTTGAGGGTGACACGGTAGACATTGAGCTTGCGGCAAAGGGTGGTGGTTCAGAGAATAAATCCAAAATGGTAATGTTAAATCCCAGTGATTCCTTAGTTGATTGGGTATTGAAAACTGTGCCAACCATGGGCGCAGGCTGGTGCCCGCCAGGGATGCTGGGTATCGGAGTAGGGGGCACGGCTGAGAAATCTGCGCTATTGGCTAAGCAAGTATTGATGGAACCCGTCGATATCCACGAGCTAATTGCTCGCGGCCCTAACTCGACCTTAGAAGAGCTTCGTATTGAGATTTTTGAAAAGGTGAATCAGCTCGGTATTGGCGCTCAGGGCTTAGGTGGTTTAACCACTGTTCTGGATGTAAAAATTAAAGATTTTCCGACTCATGCGGCATCGAAGCCAGTAACTATGATTCCCAACTGTGCCGCGACACGGCATGCGCATTTTGTGTTGCGTGGAACCGGTCCTTCACTGCAGACACTGCCGAACCTAAGTGATTGGCCAGAAGTCAGTTGGGACGTCGGCCCAAGTACTCGAAAAGTGAATTTGGATACTTTAAAGAAGGAAGACATGCTTGACTGGCAGCCGGGTGAAACGGTTCTGTTGTCAGGCAAACTACTAACCGGGCGAGACGCAGCACATAAACGTATTCAATCGTTGATAGAAAGCGGTGAAGGCTTGCCAGATGGGGTGGATTTTACCAATCGTTTTATCTATTACGTGGGCCCTGTTGATGCGGTGCGTGATGAGGCGGTTGGCCCAGCTGGCCCGACAACCGCAACACGCATGGATAAATTCACCGACATGATGCTAGAGCAGACAGGCCTAATTGGTATGGTCGGCAAAGCCGAGCGTGGGCTTGCAACCTGCGAATCAATTGCCAAACATAAAGCAGTTTACCTTATGGCTGTTGGCGGTGCTGCTTATCTAGTTTCTAAGGCGATCACCAGTGCTAAGGTTATCGCGTTCCCCGAACTTGGGATGGAAGCGATTCAAGAATTTGAAGTTCAAGACATGCCGGTTACCGTCGCCGTAGATACTAATGGTGAGTCGGTTCACACGACCGGACCCGCTAAATGGAAAAGTATTATTGCGGGGAAAATTAGAGTCGACGTTGTCTAGCGCGCAGTGAACTGAAAAGGTTAAGGAAAGGGCGGTAATTCACGTCCCTTTTTTGATAATTTCGCCCACAGCTATTAAATGCTAAGTTAGCCGTTGGCGCTGTTTTTTTGCGTTAACCTAGATGCCAATTTGGCGATACACTATGAGTTTTACGCCATGCTCTGGGTAGTTCTACAGTTAGTATGGTTTATCGTCAATTTATATAATTGGAGTTCTGATGATTAAGTTGCACAGTTTTGGGGAAGCCTTTGGGCTTATTGACGCTAGCCCATTTGTTGCTAAAGTTAAGTTGTTTTTGGCGGTTCATGAAATTGACTATCAAGAAATAAATGACGTGATGAGTCTAGGCAAAGCTCCGAAACAAAAATTTCCCTACATAGAAGATGGTAAAACCTTAGTCGCTGATTCCGAAATGATTATCGAGTATCTGTCTAAAAAACATCTGATTGAAATGGATTCTTGGTTGACTGACGAGCAGGGTGCGAGCGCACACTTAATAAGTAAGTCTCTAGAAGAAAACCTTTATTGGTGTCTGGTTTATTCTCGTTGGGTCAATGACGATACATGGCCTATCATACGATCTCATTTTTTTGGCAGCATGCCCTTTCCACTCAACACACTAATCCCTTTGCTGGCTCGCAAAGGGACGATCAAGCGAATAGAGGGTCAAGGCATGGGGGCACATACCGCTGACCAAGTTTTGGCAATTGCCAAACGATCATTCGCGAGCCTCTCGACAATACTGGCCGATAAGCCGTTTTTCTTTGGTGATAAGATGAGTTCCTTAGACATTATTGCCTTCGCACAATTAAGTTCGTTTACCCTCGCGACCCTAAGTAACCCGACTAATGATGCTGCTCGCAAGCACCAGAACCTAGTAGCGTTCACAAAAAGGATTCAGCAGTCTTATTTTTCGGAGCTATCTCTTTAA
>JAFMHC010000125.1:0-5728 GCA_017854775.1 Gammaproteobacteria bacterium
CAAGTATTCCTTAACGGTGCATCCGTTGGTTTTCTCGATGTAAGTGCAAACCAAAGTTTTAATTTTGGCTCAAGTTTTGTTTTTGCAACGCCAGCACTCAGAACGGGTATTAATCAGATTGAGTTAGTACAGAAATCGTTATCTGACCAATGGGCGGTTAAGGACATGCAGGTGTCGATCTTGAGGCCGGATATCGTTCCATCACGGGTTGATATTACAGACTCTCGACTTGCGCCGGATGAACTGTTTAACGTTCTCACTGTTCTTAGCAATGTCGGAGCTGGTTCGTCGGGTGCGACTACTCTCCATTATTATGTGTCGTCCGATGAAACTATTAATGCTTCAGACACTCTACTCAAGTCTGTGTCTATAGGAGGGATTAATGCCAACGCTTCTATAACAATTAATAGTGATGTTCAGTCAGCGCTAGTCGATCAAGGCTATTTTCTTGGAGTATGTTTGGCGACTGTGGTTAATGAGGCCAACATAAATAATAACTGTTCTGAAGGCATAGCGCTTAAAAGCGGTTTCGCCTTAACTCCCATTATTTTGATGTTGTTGAATGATTAGATGTTGCTCAGGTTCTTTTTGACGAACGGTAAACTCCTATTAAATACACCTTTGATTTGATTAAACAAACTTTTTGAATAATCTAACGTTAGCGAAAATCAAATAAGTAAAGAATTGGCTACCCACAATCTAAATAGAGCAGGGGGTAGGTAGCAGTTTATTTATTTGGTTTTCGCTGACCTTTAGATTGAATTACTTACATCCTTTTTTGTGTTTCAATCTTTTAAGGGTTGCTTACCTTAACTTCTATATGCTGATAAAAACACCTACAACATAAGTGATATTATGTTGTAGGTAAATATTCTAGATCTAAGTAGAATTACGCTTATCGAATTTAAGCTATTTAGTAATGTTGGACTCTCGTTTTCAATTAGTGGATGTTCAGTAATTGTACTTAAGTGAATCCATTACTAAATCGTGGTAAGCCAGACCCTGCGAAACCATAGGGTCTAACCTGATCCAAGCGAAACCTATTTCTTGCCAAGCCCTATTTTTTACCAACTTTGGCCCAGGTGTCTCTTAAGCTAACCGTGCGATTCATCACTACAGAGCCTTCGCTATTATCAACAGAGTCAAAACAGAAGTAACCAACGCGTTCAAACTGAAAGCGGTCTTCTGGTTTGGCTTCTAGAACACTGGGTTCTAGCTTGGCGCTGGGGAATGACTGTAGTGATTCTGGGTTAATCAAACTGATAAAGTCTTCAGCTGCACCAGGGTTTGGTTCGGTGTACAAACGATCGTAGACGCGTACTTCAGCGTCAATAGCATGTGCTGCGCTGACCCAATGAATAATGCCTTTAATTTTTCGTCCGTCGGCGGTTTTCCCTTTGGCGCTTAGCGGGTCGTAAGTGCAGTGCAGTTCTACTACATTGCCATCGTCATCTTCAATAACCTCATTGCAGGTTACCGCGTAGCCATAACGCAAGCGTACTTCGCGGCCAGGGCCTAGGCGAAAGAACTCAGCCGGTGGTTCGAGCATAAAGTCGTCTTGGTCAATGTAGATCTCTCGGCTAAAGGGAAGCTCGCGGGTGCCCATGCTGTCATCTTTAGGGTGATTCTTTACGCTAAATGTTTCAGACTCGCCTTCAGGGTAGTTGCTAATGATTAACTTGAGTGGCTTCAACACGCCAAACACCCGCTTGGCCGAGGCTTCTAAGTCTTGTCGAATGGCATTTTCTAACACCGCCATGTCGATGGTGCTGTCTTTTTTAGTGACGCCAATTTCAGCGCAAAAATTACGAATAGAGGCCGGTGTATAACCACGACGACGCAATCCAACTAGGGTGGTTAAGCGCGGGTCATCCCATCCGTTAACGTGGCCTTCGGTGACTAATTGAATCAGTTTTCGTTTGCTGGCAACGGTGTACTCTAAATTAGATCGACCAAATTCAATTTGGCGAGGCATTGGTTTAGCGTCGCCGCCGACCTTTTCGCCGATTAAATTTTCGCCAATAGTGATATTGGCCAAGAACCAGTCATACAACTCACGGTTATCTTGAAACTCTAAGGTGCACAATGAGTGAGTAATGCCTTCTAAGGCATCTGAAATACAATGTGTGAAGTCGTACATCGGGTAGATGCACCATTTGTCGCCAGCACGGTAATGGTGTGCGAAGCGGATGCGGTAAATGATCGGGTCGCGCATTGAGATGTTCGGTGAGCCCATATCGATTTTTGCGCGCAGGGTGAGCTTGCCTTCTTCGAATTCACCGGCTCGCATGCGCTCGAACAAGTCTCGACTTTCGGCGGGCGCTCGGCTGCGGCTTGGGCTGTCTCGACCAACATCGGTCAAGGTGCCACGGTATTCGCGCATTTGCTCGGCATTTAAATCGTCAACATAGGCTAGGCCTTTGTCGATTAGCTCTAAGGCAAACCCGTATAGGTGATCGTAATAGTCAGAGGCATGACAAAGCTTGTCCCACTCAAAGCCTAGCCATGCAACGCTGTCGCGAATGGCTTCCATATATTCGAGGCTTTCTTTCTCGGGATTAGTGTCGTCAAAGCGCAAATTGCACTTACCACCCAAATCAGCGGCTAAGCCAAAATTCAAGCAAATTGACTTTGCGTGACCCAAGTGTAGATAACCATTTGGTTCTGGCGGGAAGCGCGTGTAGATATAGTCGCACTTGCCATTCTTTAGATCATTGGAGGTGATCGCTTTAATAAAATGGTTTGGGGTCGATGCTTTGCTCATGGAGTCACAACTAGTTGGGTTGAGTGTTATAACTGGTTAGGATTGGATGCCACAGCCAGATATTAGTAATTTAAATCAAGTCGGCGATTATAAAGGATAGTCGCTGCAGATGCGCCTTTTAGGGCGCTAAATTAGGCAGGCTAAGATATTTGCTAAGCTATGTTCTCAGTTTCGTTCCCAGCTATGTTCCCCGTTTTGTTTTGAGTTACTTGCTCGGATAGGCGTGGTTCCTTGACTTGCACTTCATTGATTTGCAAATTCGGCGTTGCCAGCGAAATATTTGAGCGAACCGACTCGGCCAAGATATAGGATCGAAAGATTTGTTTGATTCTCAATAATTTTCTTACATCTTTAATATAGTAATAAACTGCCCACTTAACCGCGTAGTCGCCAGTGTCTAATACCATAACTTCGGGTTCAAATTGATGTTCTCTCAGGCCTTCGCTCTTATCAATTTCTGCAAACGCACGATTCATCATATCGGTGACTTCTTGCTGTGAATGCGCGTAGTCTATGTTGAATATTAAGCGCTCCCGTAGGCCTTTTGCCGATGCGAAGCGGGATAGATTCTGCAGTCCATGGTCACGCAGTTTTGCATTGCGCACCATCAGTCGATGATTATTTGATAAGTCTAAAAATTCAGTGTGAAAGACTTTGGTTTTAAAGATGCTGGCAACAATATTGCCATTGCCCATATTAAATTGAACAACGTCGCCTTCTTCTGCCATGCGGCTGTTTAAGATAATTAATCCACTGATAATATCGGGCGCCCACGACGCTTGGGTCATGGCTAGAAAAATTCCGATGATGCCGACTGCGCCACCGGCTTCTAACAACGAATTAAGCCCTAGAATGCGTAGGCAGCTGACGATGGCCACGACCGTAACGACTGCGGCAACAAATAGACTAAGCCCTCGACTTGAATAGGTATCGGAAACCTGACGCTTGCTTTTCGACTTGTGTACCTTGCCAAAGCGCTGACGAATTAGAAAATTTATAAACTGCGTGCCGACTACGGCAAAGTAGATGACAATCAGCGAGTAAGTAAGCTTGCTGAGTAAGGTGTCGTCGCGCAGCAGTAATTCATCGGCGAGTACGCCCAGTATAATCAACGAGTTTAGAACACGCATCATGCTTATGCGTATCGACAGGCTGTCGTCGTTACTTAGCCAGCGGCAAATAGGTCGTGCGGCTAAAAAAAGTAGTAAGCTTGCGCCAATAATAAATAGGTTCAATTGGTCAAAGTTATCAATAAAGGATGAGAGTATTTCGGTCATGGCCCATTATAAACCTAGAAACCTCAGTAGAAACACGAAAGTCTGCACAACTCTTTAATATGCCTAAGAAATCCATAAAAGTGTTCATCGCCAACAAGGTGACTTCACATTTTCTGAATTCCTTATGGAGCCTCTGATCAAGTCTAAATGATCTCTGGCCTTCAAGCGGATTTACAATCAAGGCATTTGGCATTAGCTCCTGCAATGCTCTAATAAGTTGCATCCATGCAACGATGTTTTGCAGGCATGACTGGTCACGTCAAAAAACAATAAGGCTTACCGCTCCAAGCTCACGCCCCTTACCTCCATCCATGGAGGCAACGCCGAGTGTGAATCCGCTTGAAAGCCCCGTAGGGTAAGGCTTGAAGCGCACATCTACGTTGTTCCCGCTCTCACTAAGGACTACGGCCATTAGCCTCGAGCGGCGCCTACTAGTAGCTGTACGCTTCAAGACTTACAGAGACCGTTTATACTTAATCAGAGGCTCCTTATCCACATCAATTAGTTGCACATCTTTTTCGCGTTCAACTGAGGTTTCTAGGATAAAGGCTTAAGTCGAGTATTTATAAGGCCTTAGCATTGGTCGATTCAGGCTATTCACTTAAAAAATAGCTGCCATATCGAGTTTCCCGTACGTTGTGGTCTAGCCTAGGCGCGGCCTGCTCGTATAAACTCAGCAAGTTAGATAAGACACCTTGTTTACAATCGTCTAAAATATGGCGCTAATATGTAGTCAAGGAAAACCAACCGGAGCTCTCTCAACATGATTATTAGCATCCCTAAGGAGTCGTACAAAGGCGAAAAGCGCGTAGCGCTAACACCTGAATCGGCTAAACACATTCAGAAACTCGGACATACGCTCCGTATCGAAGCAGGCGCGGGTAAAGCCGCCGAATTCAGCGACGCGCAATATAAAGAAGCTGGCGTCGAAGTCGTTAAGGCTGACGCAATCTGGGCTGATACCGACATCATTATGAAAGTTCGCAGTGTAAGCGAGGATGAGGCTACTAAGGTCGCGGCGGGCACCACCTTAATCAGCTTTTTTTGGCCAGCGCAAAACCAAGAATTTATGGCCAAGCTCGCCGAAGCTAAGATTAATGTGATTGCCATGGATAGCGTGCCTCGCTTGTCGCGCTCACAAAAAATGGATGCATTGAGTTCAATGGCAAACATTGGTGGCTATCGCGCAGTTGTCGAAGCCGCCAACCTCTTTGGTCGTTTCTTTACAGGCCAAATTACCGCTGCCGGTAAAGTACCACCCGCCAAAGTAATGGTGATCGGTGCTGGAGTAGCCGGTCTCGCAGCCATTGGTGCTGCCAAAAGCATGGGTGCAATCGTGCGTGCATTCGACACTCGTTTAGAAGCGAAAGAGCAAGTTGAAAGCTTAGGCGCTGAGTTCTTAGAACTTGAATTTGAAGAAGATGGCTCAGGTGAAGGCGGCTACGCTAAAACTATGAGTAAGGAATTCATCGATGCCGAAATGGCGATGTTCCGCGAGCAGTGTAAAGAAATCGACATCATTATTACCACCGCATTGATTCCAGGCCGCCCAGCGCCTGAGCTGATCATGACCGACATGGTCGAAAGTATGAAGTCGGGCAGCGTGATCGTTGACCTAGCTGCTGAGCAAGGCGGCAATTGCAAATTGTCGAAGGCGGACAAAATTGTCACCCATAAGGGCGTCAAA
>JAFMHC010000125.1:5738-12409 GCA_017854775.1 Gammaproteobacteria bacterium
GTCAAAATTATCGGTTATACCGATTTGCCGAGCCGCTTAGCGACCCAGTCATCGCAGCTGTACTCTACAAATTTGCGGCATATGTTGACTGATTTAACACCGGAGAAAGACGGCGTTATTAACATCAATATGGAAGATGAAGTTATTCGTGGTGCTACCGTGGCGCACGACGGCGCAGTGACATGGCCAGCGCCAGCTCCGACCCTAACGGCGGCGCCAGCGAAACCAAAAGAAGTCGCGAAAGCACCAGAGCCCGCTCCTGAAATGAGCAATGCAACCAAGGCGAAAATGACCTTTGGTGCGATGGGCGTGGCGTTATTAGCGCTGCTTGGTGTGGGCTCGGTAGCCCCGCCTGACTTCATGAGTCACTTCACGGTATTTGTGCTTGCCTGTTTTATCGGCTATCAAGTTATCTGGAGTGTCACCGCATCGTTGCACACCCCGTTAATGAGTGTGACCAACGCCATCTCCGGCATCATTGTTGTGGGGGCGATATTACAAATATCCTCCGACTCTGGTGTGGTGCAGATTCTCGCCTTTATTGCCATCTTGATCGCGTCGATCAACATTGCCGGCGGTTTTTTAGTTAGTCAGCGTATGCTGAAAATGTTTAGTAAGTAGAGGAGAGAAATTATGTCTATGGGAACTATTTCCGCGGCGTATATCGCCGCTGCAATCCTCTTTATCTTGAGCCTGTCGGGTTTAAGTAATCAAGAGTCATCAAAACGAGGCAACTGGTACGGCATCATCGGTATGGCGCTTGCGATTTTCGCAACCGTCATGAACGGTAATGTCACGAGCTATGGTTGGCTGATTCTGGCTGGCGTGATTGGCGGCACCATTGGTGCTCGTTTGGCCGCCAAGGTTGAAATGACTCAAATGCCTGAGTTAATTGCGATTTTGCACAGCTTTGTTGGTATGGCCGCGGTGTTAGTCGGTTTTGCCAGTTACGTCGATCCTATTGAGGGCTTATACGGTGCAGCGGCAACGATTCATAGCGTTGAAGTGTACTTAGGTATCTTAATCGGTGCCGTTACATTCACCGGCTCAGTGGTTGCCTTCGGTAAGCTAAATGGCAAAATTGGTAGCAAGCCATTGATGTTGCCAATGCGTCATCAATTAAATATCGGCATGGTTGTGCTGTGGGTTGTTATTGGCTCATGGTTTATAGGTGCTGATCATGGTGACGGCACATTGCCACTTATATTGATGACACTTATCGCCTTTGCTTTTGGCATACACATGGTTATGGCGATTGGCGGTGCCGATATGCCTGTGGTCATTTCAATGCTTAACTCCTACTCCGGTTGGGCTGCGGCGGCAACAGGATTTATGTTGAGCAACGATTTGCTAATCGTTGTTGGCGCCTTGGTTGGTAGCTCGGGTGCGATTCTTAGTTACATCATGTGTCGGGCAATGAACCGAAACTTCGTTAGCGTGATCATGGGCGGTTTTGGCACCGTTGCCGCTGGCGGCGATGAAGACGGTGAGCAAGGCGAAGCGGTACCTATTCAAGCCGATGAAGTTGCTCAACTAATGGCAGACGCTGGCAAAGTAGTTATCGTGCCTGGTTATGGTATGGCGGTAGCCAATGCGCAGCACGCGGTATCTGATTTAACTAAGCAGCTGCGAGCAAAAGGCATTGACGTTCAATTTGCGATTCACCCTGTAGCTGGTCGTATGCCTGGTCATATGAACGTGCTATTAGCCGAAGCAAATGTGCCCTACGATATCGTTCTAGAAATGGATGAAATCAATGACGATCTTGCTGAAGTAGATGTTGTTGTGGTGATTGGTGCTAATGACATCGTTAACCCTGCTGCGCTAGAGAACCCGAATAGCCCAATTGCCGGAATGCCGGTGTTGGAAGTTTGGAAAGCCAAGACGGTGATTGTTTCGAAACGCTCAATGGCGACCGGTTATGCCGGTGTAGAAAACCCATTATTCTTTAAAGAGAACACGCGCATGTTGTTTGGTGACGCTAAAGATAGTGTTGATGCGATTAAAAGTGCTTTGTAGTTAGCGTTTAAATTGTTGATAGAAATGCCACCTTAGGGTGGCATTTTTTATGCGTGTCGTGGTGAGTTGTTAGTTGTTTAAACAAGAGATGCCCTCAAGATTAGTTGTTAGTTTAAACCAGTGACACTTCCCGGCATACTGATGACTTCAGTGCCCACCAACCGAAGGGCTAGGCGCCCCTTGAGGGTATCTTTGTCTATAAGGCCAAAAACAGGCCCGAGTTACAATATTTGCCCTTCAACCGCATTATCAAACAGAGTAGAATCGCCAGCGTGACTACCTCAGCCAACATATCCAGACGTTTTTGTGTCGCGCCAATGCTCGATTGCACCGATCGGCATGAGCGCTACCTTGCCCGTTTAATTTCCAAGCATACGGTGCTGTATACCGAAATGATTACCACCGGCGCATTGCTGTTTGGTGATAAGTCGCGCTTTTTGGACTTTGATGAGGCCGAGCACCCAGTGGCATTACAGCTTGGAGGCAGTGATCCAGAGGCAATGACCAAGAGTGCCGAGTTGGTGCAAGAATGGGGTTATGACGAGGTAAATATCAACGTCGGCTGCCCGAGTGATCGAGTGCAATCGGGTAGTTTTGGCGCGTGTCTTATGCAGACTCCCGATTTGGTGGCGCAAAACGTTAAGCAGATGCAGGCGGCTGTCGATATACCGGTGACAGTAAAGTGTCGAATCGGGGTTGATGAGCAAGAACCACGAGAGGCGCTTTGGGCATTGGTCGATGCCAGTGCTAATGCTGGCTGCAAAACGTTCTTGGTGCATGCTCGTATGGCTTGGTTGAAGGGCTTGAGCCCAAAGCAGAACCGAGATGTCCCGCCGCTTGATTATCAGTTAGTTTATGATCTGAAACAGGCCTTCCCTGAATTAGAAATCGTGATTAATGGTGGTATCAGTACGATCGAGGCTTGCCATCAGCATTTAGAGCATGTGGACGGCGTAATGATGGGGCGCGAGGCTTACTCAAACCCCTATATCATGGCGCAGGTTGACCAAGCCTTTTATGGCGAGCATGAGGCCCCGCGTACACGCGATGAGGTGTTGGCTGACTATATCGTCTATGCCGATCAGCGCTTAAATAACGGCAGTCGTTTAAATCATCTTTCTAAGCACATTGTGGGTTTGTATCATGGCGAGCCGAGGTCGCGTTTGTGGCGTCGGCATATTAGTCAAAACGCACACATTCCAGGTAGTGATACTGGCGTGCTGCGTGCTGCTTACGATGAAATGGTTTCATTGCAGAATGATTCAGTTTTAAGCTAGTTAGATTTAATCTAAGTGGGTTTAGCTTAAGTTACATTCATAGCGTTTCTATATATCTAGTTAGAATGGAGTCAGCCAGGTATCCAATACCAACAAGCCATCCTGAGGGTTTATTTCCACTGTCTTTTAGAGCCTCAATGGCGGGCCTATCGATTAACTGACCTTGCTTAATTATTGCCGTGGGCTTGGCAAGGTGAGTTATGTCGTCAAGTGGGTTGTTGCTCAATAAAAGCAAATCGGCTGTTTTGCCAACACTGACTGAGCCTAAGTGCTGATCAAGTTGCAGCGCTTTTGCCGCGTTCAATGTGGCAGAACGTAATATTGTTTCGGGAGATATGCCCGCAATCTGCATTAGTTGCATTTCTTTATGCGTCGATTGCCCTGCTAATAAATACATCGTGCCTTGATCTGAGCCGACCAGCAGCGGCACGCCCAGTTGGTCCGCACGCTTGGTTATTCTGATTAAGGTTTCGCGTTCGGCAATATTCCACTCAATCTGGCGTGGCGACGCATCGATCCAACGTTGAACACTTAAATGAGTCAGTATGAACCGATAGAAAGGGCTAATTCGATCGAGCGCGATATTGTCGACCAAGTTGCTTTTTTGAATACTGAGTTCAGTTAAGTGGTCGAATGTCGCTAGTGTCGGGGTTAAGAAGCTACCGCTGTTTTTGATTTGCTTTAGGTGTAGGTCCAACTGAGAATCTTGTAAGTCGAATTTCAGTAAGGTTTGATATATCTCTTCGACATGCTCGACAGACTGGAACTTGCTTAGCACGGTCATGTCGGGTTTGCCGTTTGAGATTGCGCCATAGGGGCCATGTTTGGCGATTGGCATCGACTGTTTTTCGGCCTCGCGAATGATTGCATCTAATATTGATTTGGGTAAATCGTTATAAACTTTGAGCAAGTCGTAGCCGGCGTCTTTGTATCTTTTTACAGCGGAGACGGCTTGTTCAGGAGAGTGCAATGCGTGCTGAAACAGATCCGCCTTTGAATTGTCTAGAATGGGCGACGACGTATAGATAGAAGCGCCTAACCAAAGATTATTTTGCAGCTCTGATTTGAACTGCAAGTGCATAGGCATCCCTCTCATATTTCTAAGCGATGTGACCCCATAGGCGAGGCTCGAGACTAGGTCTTTGCGGTCATAGATATGAGTGTGCATATCAATTAGGCCTGGGACCACATATCTGTCTTTTCCGTCTATTGCTAAGAACTCTGCAGATGCTTCACTGCCATTAGCATTAATGCCGACAATTTTGCCGTTAGCAATCATTAGCTGACGGTTGCTCAGCACCAGCCCGTGAGCAACGTCAACGATAGAAACAGGTTCTATTAGGTAGTGTGAGGAATTGTCTGTGACTGATTTAAAATTGAACTCATCCTGGTCAAATCCAGCACGCGAACAGAGGATGGTGATATAGATAAAAATGATCGGTAAGGCGATCAATAAGCAGAGCCCGATGAATGACTTTTTTGCATAACGATTTAGCATGACAGTGAGGTTTTTTGGTTGAGTAGTGCCGCAAGTATTGTTGAATCATGCAGGGCGCGCGCCCCAAATCATGATTCTGGACTAAATGCCTGTGGTTCAATTGCTATGCTGAGCTCTGCTTATGTAATCGCTGTCGTTGATACTGGCTTGGCGTAAGGCCGGTCGAATTCTTAAAGCATGAGTTGAAGCTAGATTTTGAGTTAAAGCCAGATTCAAAGGCAAGTTCAAGCAGCGTCAACTTACGGTCGGTATTTTCATCGATTTTTTGTTTCACGTCGGCCACCCTTAGGCTATTGACGTATTCGCAAAAATTCAATCCCGAGCCAGTATTGACGGCACCTGATATGTCTTTGACGCCTATTTCAAAGTGGTTAGCCACATCAATCAGTGACAACCTCTGTTGTTTAAACAACTCAGAAGCAACTAGCTCATGATTGATTTGGGCAAATAATAGATCGCTCAAACCGCGTTCCTTTTGCATCGTGCTTGATTCGTCGAAGCTGGCTAATCCGTCAAATAAAAGCGGCTGCCTAAGCGCGAACCAAATTAAGCAGGCGTATAAAATTAATACACATAATTGGTGTCCTAAGTACCAGCTATTTAACAGTAGGTAATCGAGCTCCGGTTGTAAGTTGAGCCTTATCGTATCGAGCAAACCCAGCACTGCAAAAATCCAGATTATAGCTCTGAGCCAGTTAAGTCGCATGTCCAGCGCGGCTGAACTCATTTGCTTTGAGGCTCTACTGTATTTGTTGAGCAAGCGGTAAGAAACTACCCCATAAATGACTAAACTCAGCGATCCCGCGGCAATAACATGCTGCGTATAAGCGGTAAATGGTATTGAGAGAATGGCGGGCAGAAAATGGTAGAGATCACGAGTGCGCCATTGTGCATCCGAGTAAACCAAGTGTTTTACAAAGAGGTAAAATGCTGGCCCGGTAATCAGAGTGAAAATCGGGGTGATTAATATCGTTTGCTTTAAGAACCCGGTTTCTTCAGAGAAGTTGAACACCATTAAGAGGGCTTCTAGTATTAATAATAGACACAGCGCTCTTAAGCGAGGCTTGTGAATCAAAAGTATGGCGCTATATAGGCATAATGCGCAGAACAGTATTTCAACTATATTGACGGGTTGAAGGGGGTAGGTTGTTACAAGAGAATTCAAGGTCGTTTGGCTGCCAGGTTATTTCTATTGATAGCTATTCTTGTGACGGCTTAGCATCAATCTTTCAAGCCATTAATGTTTAGTTCATCTGGCTTCGCTACACTACAGACAGTCACTATAGTACTGCACAATATACGTTTAAGGTATTACCCATGTTAAAACTCATCAAATGGCTTGCTGGTTCTCTGGTTACTCTGACCGTTTTGATATTGTTAGCCATTATTATCATTCCCCTAGTTGTCGACCCTAACGACTATCGTGATGAGCTGTCGACCCTGGTGAAAGATAAAACTGGCCGCGACTTAAACTTAAGTGGCGATCTGAAAATTTCTGTTTTTCCATGGTTAGGGGTGAAAACTCAAGGCCTGAGCTTATCCCAGCCTAACGGCATAGAGGGCAATATGTTGTCGGTCGATACCGCGCAGCTGAGGGTTAAGCTGGTGCCGTTATTGAGCAAAAAGATTGAGGTTGATACCGTCGTGCTCGAGCGACCCACGATTAATCTCGTGACGCTTAAAAACGGCTTAGACAGCTTTTCGGGGTTGACTGAAGATACCGCGTCCGAAGAGCTTGAAAAAGACTCGGCGACCACCGCAGTAGCGTTGGCAATTCAAGGCGTTAGACTCACCGATGGCACGGTTATTATCGATGATCGTCAAGCTGGCAGCCTCATGCAGCTTACTAACTTAAATCTAGTTACCGGTAACCTGAT
>JAFMHC010000007.1:0-23434 GCA_017854775.1 Gammaproteobacteria bacterium
CAAGGCTGTTTGAAGGCTCGCCAATTTGGCATAAGCCGATTAAATTTGCCCTATCATTGGCAATACATTTCTTCACATTAGCGATATTAGCCCAACAAATCAGCCGCCAATATCGTGTGACTAAAACCCTCACATTTTTTGCCTATGCGGGTGTGTTTTCCGCCATGTTTGAACTTATTTATATAAGTATTCAGGCAGGGAGGGGGCGGCAGTCTCATTTTAATTCGGAAACTGGCTTCGAAGCGGCTATGTACAGCGCGATGGGGATAGGCGCACTATTCTTGGTTGCAGTGTCGTTTGTGCTTGGTGTAATGATTTGGCGCTTTAGTCGGCATAGCCTAGCTCAAACCGAATCTATAGCCAGCAATTTAAAGATCGGTGACGCCAATTTAGGCCTACGTTGGGGCTCGATAATTGGTTTAACCCTTGGCTCAATACTAACCTTAGTTTTTGCGGGCTATATGTCTATCTCTGGGTCACATTATATAGGTCAGGAAATAGGCCAAGTCAGTACGGTGCCGATTGTCGGGTGGTCCCGTAGTGTTGGCGATTTGCGCATACCGCACTTTATCGCAACCCACCTTATGCAGATTTTGCCATTGATCGGATTGATCAGTGACAGGCTAAATTGGCGCTCTAAGTCAGTAATGATCGTTGCAACATTGGTTTTGACCGGGTTTAGTGTCGTATCGTTTTTAATAGCCATCGCTGGGCAACCACTGTTTGGTGGGTAGGAGGGCTGGGCGCCTACAACTTTACAGATAAAGAGGTTAAGTCTTTGCTTTATGATGTTTGCTGCTGAATAACAGCATCAGACATCTCGATGACAAACTTCGGCTATTGATTGGCCGTCAAATAGGTCAGCCAAGGTTGACAATATCGACACGAGAACGCCTCACCTAGCAATCTCATTGGAATTAAACCCAGGCCAAAAAATATTAAGTGTCTCAGAGAGTCTTGCGCGGTAGCCGAAAAAAGCGATCGCAAATCAATGATAGAACACCAACATATCACCTCGAGGCTAAGGTGTGGGCTCGCGTTTAGTGATACAATCTGGCCGATTTTGCCACTTACAAACCCGCTTTCAATAGCCATCCCATGTCGTTAATAAACCTTAAAAACGTAAGCGTCGCCTTCGGCGCTGACCCCATTTTAGACCAAGCTAACTTGATTATCGAAGCTAACGAGCGCATCGGCTTGATTGGTCGAAATGGTGCCGGTAAGTCAACCTTGTTAAGAATGATCGACGGAAAGTTATTACCTGACGACGGCGAGCTACTAATACAGCAAGGTACGATTGTCGGGCGCTTGGTGCAAGAGGTACCGAGTGATTTGGATTTTGATATTCGTAGCGTGGTAGCACTAGGCGATGAAAGGCTTGGTCAAGCGCTAGCCGATTACTACTTAGCCGGCGAAAGCGACATTGACACACAGACAGTAGTCACTGAGCTCGAAGCATGGGGGCTTGATGTGCAGGTTAAAACCTTGTGCTCAAGATTCGACCTAGACCCAGAAATGCAATTCGGCCAACTCTCTGGCGGCATGAAGCGTCGAGTGTTAATGGCCCGAGCGCTGGTCAAACAGCCAGATATTTTATTACTCGATGAGCCAACCAACCACCTCGACATCGAGACAATATTATGGCTAGAGACGCTGTTAATTGGGCTCAACGTGACGATGATAATTATCTCGCACGACCGTAGTTTCATTGACAAACTATCGACCCGCATTATCGAACTAGACCGCGGTTTAATAACCTCCTACCCCGGCAATTTTCAAACCTATCTTGAGACCAAAGCCAAAGCGATAGAAGACGAGGATGTTGTCAACGCCAAGTTCGACAAGCGGCTAGCTCAAGAAGAAGTCTGGATTCGCAAAGGCATTCAAGCCCGACGTACTCGTAATGAAGGCCGAGTGCGAGCACTGAAGAAAATGCGTGATGAGCGAAACCAACGCCGTGACCGCCAAGGCACCGCCAATATTAATTTGAACGCCGGTGGCGGCAAGTCTGGCAAAGTCGTTATAGAAGCTGAAAACCTGCACGCCAGCTTCGATGGCCGAGTGATTATGCGAGATTTTTCGTGTCGTATTCTACGCGGCGATAAAGTCGGTGTTATCGGCCCCAATGGTTGTGGCAAGTCAACTCTGATCAAAATCCTAACCGGTGAAAACAAGCCACACGGTGGCAAAATCAAGATAGGCACTAACTTAGAAATTGCCTATCTAGATCAACATCGCTCTGCGATTCGCGATGATTTAAGCGTTCAAGATAACGTTTCTGGTAACAATGAAATCACCATCAACGGCCAAACCAAACACATCATGGGTTACCTACAAGACTTCTTGTTCAGCCCATCGCGTGCGCGCGCACCAGCCGCCAAACTATCAGGCGGCGAACGCAACCGACTGATGTTAGCCAAGCTGTTTACTCAGCCATTTAACTTCTTAGTACTCGATGAGCCAACCAACGACTTAGATTACGAAACCCTAGAGTTACTAGAACAGCTATTGATGGACTACACCGGCACCTTATTACTGGTAAGCCATGATAGAACCTTCTTAGACAACGTTGTTACCAGCACCATCGCATTTGAAGGCGACGGCGAAGTGCACGAATATATCGGCGGCTACGAAGACTGGCTACGACAAAAGCGTGATAACTCGCAAGCAGCCGAACCCAAAAAAAAGCAAGCACCCACCGCCGCTATTGCACCCAAAGCCAAAAAACTAAGCTATAACCTACAGCGCGAGCTTGAACAACTGCCTAAACAAATAGACCAGCTAGAGAAAAAAATTGAAGCGCTTACTCTGGAAATGGCAAAGCCTGAGTTCTATCAGCAAGACAAGGCTATCGTTAGTCAAGCTGGAGCCGACTTGAAAGAGCTGCAAGATCAATTAGACCAGCACTTTGTTCGCTGGGAAGAGTTGGAGGCTTAGTAATATTTAGAGTGGGAGCAAGAAAATACATTAGCTGTCTATGTTTGAATGAACGACTAAGTCAATTGAGACAAGAAAGGATAGATATAAACGCTAAGCAGTCATATTAATTACTAATTGACTTACTTCTACTCTATAAACCGAGAAGATTTTTGGCATCGCAAACAGTAAATTAGAGCCTGTTAAAACAAATCAGCGCTGGTTTAGCGCTGATATTGACAGGCATTTTTTTACTTATAAACGCCACTTTCCCTTTATGGAGGAGAAGCCAATGATCAACACGGTAAATACGACACCGACCTCTCCGTCAAACTATAAACAAGGCATCATCGATTATTACTCTGAAGCAGGCATGGATTACGAGCCTTGGAGCCGACGCTTCAATATGCATTTTGGATACTTTCGCCTTGGCGTTAATCCCTTCAATAGAGAAGCTATGCTTGACGAGATGAATAATCAGGCTTTAAGTCGCCTGCAACTATCGTTGAATAAAGCTAATACTTTGCTTGATTTGGGCTGTGGCGTTGGCGCCAGTGGTCGTTTCATAGTTAGCAATACCGAATTAGTCACCGTCATCGGTGCCACCATCGTTCCTTGGCAAGTTAAGAAAGCTAAAGAACTCTCGACTGATCGAGAGTTTCAGGAGAGGTTAACGTTCGAGCTAATGGATTATTGTAAGCTACCATTAGCAAATCAAAGCATTGACGGTGCGTACGCTCTAGAAAGCAGTTGTTATGACAAAGGTAAAGACAAACGCCGCTTTTTAGAAGAGTCATTTCGTATTCTCAAGCCCGGCGCACGCCTAGTCGTTGCCGATGGCTTTACGAAAGGTGAAAAACATACACGCTTATTTAACTTCCTCTACCGCAAAGTTTGCAAAGGCTGGATGCTAGATGACTTTGCAGGTGTTGATGTGTTTGTAAAGGCAATGCGAGATATTGGCTATGAAGATATACAAGTGCAAGACGCTTCTTGGCGAGTAGCCCTAAGTGTAATGTATGTTCCTTGGGTATCGCTTAAGTATTTCTTCAGTAAGATATTTCTTAACAAGAGTGACATGAAAATTGAAATGGGGCATTTCGTCGCTCCCGTTTTTGGCATGTTAATGGGATTGCATCGATCACAATATGGATATCACATTATTAGCGCTCGCAAACCGATAAAGCAAGACCGACAGTAGTGGGCATCTCTGTCTTGTAGGTCGCCACGAGTTCTATTTGATCCCGTTTCCAAACGTCGAAGATCATTTTTATTAGAGGGCTCTAAATCGGTTTCCATTTTTTAATTTTTATGTGAAAAATCTCAATGCATGATCAGATTCTTTTCAATTACGTTTGAATTTTGGATACCCTCAAGGGGCACCTAGTCTTTCGGCTGCGCTCAAGAGCGCTCAGCCTGCCTTGGAGTATGACGGTTAAGTCCAACTTTAGTAGCAAGCGTTGTCAGGCCAAGTTTCAAATTCCATACAACAGCTCTCTAACTCCGTAAGAGCACACGCCCCAGAAACCGACTAAAATGAACTGCTAGCAGCATGCACGCTTCCCCGTTCAGCCGCCCAAAACGTGCCCTCAACATTTTGCATACCGAGATCTCTTGCTTCAATCGCCATATTCTTTGCTAATTTCTCACCAAATCGATTGATAGCAAACGATTGACTAATGCTTGTGCCATCGATGTCCGGCCAGTTAGCTTCCCAATACCAAGACTCTTTGATGGTTCCGTCCTTTAGCTGATACGTCTTACGGTATTTGTAAACGCCGGTGATTCCAGTTTTATTGTTACGACGCTTGATGCTGCAAAAATCTTTACGACTAATCGGCGGATTTTCGAGCAAAAATTGATCTCTAAACGCCATTGCTTCAGCCAAGGCTAACTCTCTATCACCGTACTTTTTATCGGTGAAATTCTTTGCAAACCGCTTACCGTAGCGGCGCAAGCTAACTCGCCAAGCATGGGCGTTCTGTCGCTCGCAATCGATTCTAGAGATACCATAAAGCCGTTGGCACGTTCTATTATTCTTATCCATACTACCTACCCCTTTCACTTAAACCAGTTTGAGCGAGATTAAACTCTCGCTCAAACTGGTACTGTTTCACTCTTTGCATTGTTTAACAAAAGTCTAGCGATCAAAAACGGCTGACACTAACTCGCCTAGACTGTTCATAGTGCAGGTAACTTCGCCTAAGTCTTCACCTGACACGGTATTAGCCAGGTGCATACGATATTGCAGCTTTCGACTTGAAAGGTCGTGATCCAGATCACTCTGGGTTAGGCCACTATTGTTGACCGAAATGGACTTGGCTGATTGCCCGCGCTCTTGTAACGCCGCAGAGGCACACCGTTGTAGATCCTTGTCTACGCTTGTCGCGTGGACACTTGAAAAATTAAAAAGGAAAACTGATAAAACACCAATAATTCGAAAATAAGACATATAAAACTTCCTGCGATAGCATTTAGGTTAAGTGGTACTAAACATCCGAACCTGCTTTTATTTGAAAGTGGTTTCGGCCACAGCTAAACGGTAAACGCCGATCATCGGTTTTAACAATGAAGAATTTTTATTCTCAACATAACTTGCTCATATATGAAGCAATAATTTGGTGCATGACGATTTTCCATAATCGTGCATTCTATTTGAAGTGTTTGGCCACCCTTGATCTCAGCCTGCACTAAAGGGGTGCAGGCTCAAATTGTTAGATAGATGAAAAGTGGTGCGTGAGATGAAATAAACTAATAAAGTTGAGAATTAGTTTTATAACGCGACCAACGGGATACCCGCTTCGCTTAACATGACGGCATTTTCCTAACAGAGAACTCGGAATAACTCATCCCACATACGCTAACGTAGGCTGTTTAACCTAGAAACCTAACTCACCGCAACCAAACCCATAACGATATAAGCGACAATTGTAATCGCCCCACAAAACAGTGCGTATGGAAGTTGCGTCTTTACATGGTCAAGAATGTCGCATCCAGCCGCTAATGATGACACCGCAGTGGTGTCAGAGACCGGCGAACAATGATCACCGAACACCCCGCCACCAAGTACCGCTGCCAATACTAACGAAGGTGGTAAATCTAAATTAATCGCAATCGGCATGGCGATCGGCACTAACAAAGCAAAGGTTCCCCAAGATGTGCCGGTGGTAAACGAGGCAAACGCTCCGGCGATAAAAATCACCGCTGGGACTAAAAATAGCGGCAAATAATCAGCCACTAAGCCAGAAATAAAGACGCCTGTACCGAGCTCTTTGACACTCGCGCCTAAGGCAATCGACATTAATAGAATCGCTACTAATGGTAGAAGTTCGGCCACACCTTTGAAGCCTTCGTTGACTAATTGGCGATGGCTAAATCGAGGTTGACTCAATAACATCAGAAAGGAGACGAGCAATGCAGCGATGGTCGCGTAGAGCACTGAGGCTGAACCACTGCCGGCCATAATGTCGCCATTGCCGGTCCAAAACATAAAGCCGATCATGCCGAAAACAATAACCGCCAGCGGCACTAACATGTCTTTCGCTCGACCTCCCTGAACCTCAATTTCACTGGATTTTGTTTCTTCTGCCGAATTATTAGCGGTTGTCTCTGTAGTAGCCATTGGGCCGTAAACCTTGCCGGTCCACACCGTATAAAACACCACAAGCAGCGTGGAGATCGCATAAATATTCAACGGCACTGTAGCCAATAAAATACTCACCGCCGATTGCTCGGTTTCATAGGGCGCAATAATACCAAGCACGAATGCACCCCAGCCATTGAGTAGGATCAAAATACAAATCGGCGCAGACGTGCTGTCGATAATGTAAGCCAAACGCTCGCGACTCATGTTAAATTTATCGAATAATCCGCGCGACACGATGCCCGCCGTTAAAACACTCAAGTTCGACTCAATGAACACCACGACACCGGTAAAGAACGTCATCAAACCGGTGCGCCGAGCAGTACTGGCAAGACCGCTGTTGACCATCTTTTGGACGGTGGCGTTAACGCCGCCTGAAAAGCGCATGAACGCTAACACTGCGCCTATCAGCATACTAAACATTAGAATTCTGGCGTTACCTGCGTCGGTAAGCACTGATATAACTCGCTCAATTGACTGAATAAAACCGCTAAATGGAGAGTAGTTTGCCGATTGAATACCAAGTAAATATTCCGACGTAAAGACCGCTAGGATCAATGCGCCAACCACTTCTTTTCGCCACAAAACAAAGGCGATAGCGACGGTTGCTGGTAATAAGGTTAGCCATTCTGACATTATAAAGCCCCTCTTAAACGGTCTAGCCCATCGCTCAAATCATCGATTAGGTCTTGTGTATCTTCCAAGCCGATATGCAAACGAATCAGCCGCCTGTCTAGCAACCAAGGCGCAACAGTTCGCTGCGCAGGTGAGCTGCCAACCGGCAATATAAGGCTCTCATAACCACCCCATGAAAAACCCATTTTAAAATGCCGCATATTATCCACCATCGCCGCGACCGCCCTACCATTGCTATCGCTTAAGACGAACGAGAACAAACCATTCCCGCCTGAGAAATCTCGTTTGAAAAACTCATGTCCTGGGCACGACTCGAATGCGGGGTGCAATAAACGCTCGACCAAATCGTGTTGCTCTAGCCAGCGTGCAACTGTCATTGCATTGCGATCATGCTCACGCAGCCTGACACCTAAAGTTCGAACACCACGCAGCGCTGTATAAACATCATCCACCGAGGCACAGTGGCCTAACTCGTAGCTGCGCTTCATTAGCTGTGGCCAATGTCGTTGGTTAGCGCTGGCGACACCAAGCATTACATCGGAATGGCCATTAATATATTTGGTCGCCGAGTGTATTGAGACATCAACGCCAAAGTCCAGCGGCTTAAAATTAAGCGGGGTGGCAAAGGTATTGTCAATCATGGTGACAATGTCATGCTGCTTTGCGATCTCTACAATACTCGGCACGTCTTGAACTTCCATGGTCAAGCTAGCTGGCGATTCAAGAAAAATTACTCGGGTATTTTTGCGCACTAAGGTAGCAATATCGCTACCAATCATAGGATCATAATAGCTGACCTCTACGCCCATTCGCGCGAGTGTCCCATGACAAAAATCCCGAGTTGGTTGATATACCGAGTCGACCATTAACAAGTGATCACCGGCGCTTAGAAACGATAATAAGCAACTGGTAATTGCCGCCGTTCCACAAGAGTAAACATAACTGCCTGCGGCGTTCTCAAGTTCACACATGGCATCGTTAAATGCGAAAGTCGTAGCCGTGCCTCGGCGACCATAATACTCACTGGTATTACTCTCGCCATCAAAAAGATAAGATTGTTGACTTCCGGCTTTCGCCATCTCGGACATACTGTCGAAGACGATGGTCGACGCCCTGACTATTCTCGGGTTGACGGCTGCGCCGGTATACTTTTTATCGCGACCGGCTGCGACTAATATGGTGTCTTTTTTCATGGACAAACTATACCCTATCTTTTCGCTTTTTTGATCCGTGTAGACCGATTCAATTCACTCGCTACGCCCGAACTGTTTCTTTCGGCGTTGCAAACAATTGCTGCACCACCAAGCCGGCAATAATTAAACAAAGACCAAACAAGGTGCTGGGCAAGATGACCTCATCGAGTAAAACACTAATAAAAATTAGCGATAAGAATGGCGATATAAAAATCAAATTGGCGATTTTCGCCGTATTTTCCGCCAACTTCATTGCCTTAAGCCAGAGTATAAAGGCCAAGCCCATCTCAAAGACACCAACATAAAACCCGCCCATGAGCGCTTGCCAAGGCGAATTAAAAAGTGAGCCTAGATCACCAGTAATATAGGCTGCGATGATAATGATCGGTAATGCGAAACTAAAATTCAAACACAAACCGACGATCGGTTGACGCTGATCCTTCTGATTTAGAATCCAATATAAAGACCAAACAACGGTGCTCGCTAAGGCTAAGGCAACACCTTTAATATTAGCGAAATTCAAGCCCAGAACGTCTCCTCGGGTGGCAATCATTAGCACACCAAAGTAGCACAATGCGGCCGCGGCTAGGTCGAAACGACTCAAACGCTGACCCAGCAAGGGCACCGCCAACAGTGTCATCACTATCGCCCAGCTGTAGTTTAATGCCTGAGCTTCTTGGGCGGGTAGCGCATGATAAGCTGAAAATAATAATAAGTAGTAGAGTGCTGGATTCATCAGGCCAAAAATAAACGACCACGCATAGTCTTTTTTACTTAAGCCAAACAGCGCCCGAGCTCGGCCTTGCAGCAGCAATGTGGTGATTAAGAACAGCCACGAAACTACCGACGCCAACAGTATCAACTGCAGTGGGGTAATGTAGTTCAAGCTTAACTTGAAGGCGGTGGCGACCGTCGACCAGCAAAGCACGGCGGCGAGACCATACAGCACCGCGCTCTTCTGTGATTTTATTACGTTTATCAAAGTAAATGGGGTCAATTAATGGTTTCTTGGACATTAACACGGAGTGGCGATTTCATGTACCGACTTTACAGCTTGATTAAGCCCCTGTAAGTTGGTGCACTATTTAAAAACAGAGCCATTATTAAAATGAAGCTACTTTCCCTATTACTCGCTTGTTGCCTATGCCTAGCCGCATGTGATAACAATGACTCACAACCGATTAGTGGGCAGAAAGCCGATGTCAGTCAACAAAATGATGCTCAGGCGACAAGCGATAGCGATAGCGATAGCGATAGCGATAGCGATTTTGAATGGTCGCCTGAACGCTTTGCCGATATTAAAATCATTCGCTACCAAATTGCTGGCTTTGAGGAGCTAACACTTAAGCAAAAAGAGCTTGTTTATTATCTGGTTCAGGCGGGTTTAGCGGGCCGTGACATCATGTGGGACCAAAACTATCGCCACAACTTAAGCATTCGTCGAGCACTAGAGGCGATTATGAGTGGCACTCAAGGCAGTGGTTCTGAATGGCAACAGCTGAGCACCTACGCTCGACAAGTATTTTTCTCAAACGGCATCCATCATCACTACGCTGGGGACAAATTTACCCCGACGTTTACCAAGGCCTATTTTCTCGATCAACTAGAAGCCGCTGGGGGTGTGTTAAACGACGACGCGCTTGAGGCGATGTTTGATCCGTCAATCGATAACAAAAAGGTCAGCCAAAACGCCAATGGCGATTTAGTAAAAGACTCAGCCATAAACTTCTACGACCCCGACCTCACCGACGCCGAAGTCACCGAGTTTTATGCGGCCATGTCTCAAGTTGACCCTGATAGACCGGTTTTGCTGGGCTTGAACAGCAAAGTTGTTCGTCTCGACGACGGTAGCCTAGCGGAAAAAAAATGGACCGCAAACGGCATGTATGGAAGCGCTATCACCAAGATCATTGGCTGGCTCGACAAAGCCGTCACAGTAGCCGAGAACCCAGCTCAAGCGGACGCCCTAAAGCTACTGATTGAATACTACAAAACTGGCGACCTAAAAACATGGGATGACTACAATATTGCATGGGTTTCGGCAACCGACGGCGATGTCGATTATATTCATTCGTTTATCGAGGTCTACCAAGATCCGAAAGGCTACAAAGGGTCGTTTGAAAATATTGTTCAAATTAAAGATTTTGAAGCCTCTCGCCGGATGCAAAAAGTAGCCCGCGACGCACAGTGGTTTGAAGACAACTCAAGTACTGACCCCGCACATAAAAAAGAGAAGGTTGTTGGTGTTAGTTACAACGTGGTAAGTGTTGCTGGTGAAGCAGGAGACGCATCGCCGTCAACCCCCGTTGGTGTAAACCTGCCCAACTCCAACTGGATTCGCGCACAACATGGGTCAAAATCGGTGAGTTTAGGGAACATCGTTAACGCCTACGGCCAAGCGAGCAACCCGGGCTTATTAGCTGAGTTTGCGCACGATAAACAGGAAATCGCGCTGAACACCGAGCATAAAGAACTGGCAGGTAAGATGCGTACCGCGCTGCACGAAGTAGTCGGTCATGCGTCTGGCAAACTCGAAGCCGGTGTTGGCACCCCAAAAGAGACACTCAAAAACTATTCATCACCATTGGAAGAAGCACGCGCCGATTTAGTAGCCTTGTACTTTATGATGGACCCAAAATTAGTTGAGCTTGGGCTTCTGCCGTCGTTAGACGTTGGTAAAGCCGCCTATGATTCATTTATCTTGAATGGCCTGATGCTGCAATTAAGACGGATAGAACCGGGCAAAACGATCGAACAAGCTCATATGCGTAACCGTCAAATGGTTGCGGGCTGGGTGTTTCAACAGGGCACAGAAGACAACGTAATAAGCAGAATCGTTCGCGACGGTAAAATTTATTTCGAAATCAACGACTATCTGAAACTTCGTCAGCTATTTGGTCAATTACTTAAGGAGGTTCAGCGTATAAAGTCTCAAGGCGACTACCAAGCTGGCCGTGATTTAATTGAAAACTATGGCGTACAGGTTGATGCTGAGATTCATCAACAAGTTCTGAGTCGCTCTAAACCACTCGATATCCCGCCGTATAGTGGTTTTATCAACCCTACTTTGACGCCGATAGTTAACGATGCTGGAGTAATAAGCGACGTGAGCGTCGAATACCCAAAAGATTTTGTTGAGCAGATGCTGGAGTATGGCCGAGAATATTCGCATTTGCCGAATTATAACTAGAGACGCAACATCACCAAGACAATACAGCGTATAATGACGCGGCACTTTAAGCTTAGCTTTTAGAACTTAGCCTGTAGAAATTAGCCACACCCCGCTCAGTATGACAATATTATAGCGATCAATAGATCGGCGTTTTCAGTCTGCTCGCCAACATCACTTGCCAGGCTAAATAGGTTTCCCGAAGAGAGCTGCTTGACATTACGGCGATAATTAAATACTGTTTTTAAAACCAGTAATTAATTATCGCGGTAACCATAGAACTCAATGAAGCAAATTCTTCCAAGCAAGTATTACTTGAATCACGCTGACGAATTATTTGATTTCGTTGCCAAGCAGTGCGGGTCTTTACTGAGCGGCGAACACAAAAACTATCTACAAGGTATTAGCGCTTTAAGCGAAGATGCTCGGTGTTTACTGATTCGTTGCTTGGCTCGCAAACCCCATTTCATAAAGCTCTCGTCACTTAACTATGAGGAGATCAACGACATCAACAGCGCGGTCGACGAACTGCAACATAATGATTATCTTCGGCTCGCAAGCCATCATGATTGGCCACAACTAAGCCAGACACTGACAAAGCCTCAACTCATAAGCAGTCTTGTAGACGCGCCGATTAAAATAAAATCATCGACCCAAAAAGCTGAATTAGTTGATCACGCGCAACAATATGTCAGTGGTAAAGAAGCTCATTTATCATCTCTACTCAGCAGCGTTGTGGTAAAGCGAAGAGGCGATTTAATCGAGTATATTTTCTTTTTATTCTTTGGCGATATACGCAACAGATTTCAACAATTTGCGATGCGCGACCTAGGCGTGATGAAAACTCGAAAAGAGGCTAAAAATGTAGCACGGTTCGAACACATCGCCGAAGCTCAAAGTGCCTTCGAATTACAAAAGCGTCGACGAGACTTTAGCCTCAATCCAAGTGAGCTGAAAGAACAGACCGCTGACTATTTAGTCGGCTGCAATGCTATCGGTCATAGCGCAAAAGAAACCTTTGATCGCTTACTACTCAACGTAGGTAATCAGTTGATCGACTCTAATGCCGACAAAGCCATTGCTCTTTGGAAAATGTCGAACGAGCCTGCAGCGACTGAGAAATGGGTCAGAGAAAGTTACAAGCGTTTCGATAGAAACGAGTTAGACGCAACGTTATTAAAAATGAGGGAAGCCGATCTCAGTCCTCGCACCAAAGTCTTCATCGAGGATTTTTACGCTCGCAAATATCAAGCAAAACGTACCAGTATTTTTACCGACATGCTTCGCGAGACCTCATACATAATTCCACTAGACGAAGCATTTACCAATGACGTAGAAGACGGTGTCATCGCGCACTATCGAAAAAGCGGCATAGAGGCCTACTTTACCGAAAATAAATTTTGGCGAGTATTATTCGCATTAACGTTTTGGGATTTGCTGTTTGGGCCACAACAAACTCAGTTCTCTGAATTTGATCGCCTGCCAACACAATTAAAAAACAATACTTTCTACAGGCTTCAAGCAGAACAAATAGAACAGTGTCTTGCCCTATTCAGTGGCAATAGTTTAAGCGATAAGAAGGCACTCTTATCAAAATTGACACAGAATTCGGTTATTCATTACGGCAAATCGAATGGCATTTTTAATTGGTCTCCAGGCTTACTTGACAGCATACGGCTCGCAGTGACTCATGATATAGCACCCGCTTTGGCTATGGTGTTAAGGCGCATGGCAAAAAATTATGCTAACACCAAGGATGGCTACCCGGATTTAATGGTTATCGAGAGTCGCCAATTGCGTTTTGAAGAGATCAAAGCGCCCGGTGATGTATTACGCCCAAACCAATTAGTCAGTATTAACCGCCTTCGAAGCGCCGGAATTAAGGTTAATTTAACCCAAGTTGAGTGGGCTACTAATCCAGAGCAAACCTACGCGGTTGTCGACATCGAAACCACTGGCGGTCGCAGGGGAGGAAATGCAATCACCGAGATAGCCGTGGTACAGGTGCGCAACCAAAAAGTAGTTAGCGAATGGTCTACCTTGGTTAATCCTCAGCGACATATACCAAGCAATATAACCCGTTTAACCGGCATTGATAATGCCATGGTTGCCCGCGCACCAGTCTTTGCTGAAATAGCCGACCAACTAGAACAGCAACTCGAGGGGGCGATCTTCGTGGCGCATAACGTTGGTTTCGACTATGGGTTTATTAAGGCCGCGTACGAATCGATTAACCGGCCGTTCAAAAAGCCAAAATTTTGTACCGTCAGTAATTCTCGCAAATCGTTTCCGGGCCTAAAATCGTATAGTTTGGGCGCTTTAACCGAGCATTTTGATATCGATTTAGTCAGCCACCACCGAGCGCTGAGCGATGCAAAGGCAACGGCTGATCTGCTTAGGCTGATTCAAGAGACTCGACAAAAATACTCAGTAGCTTGATTTTTTGATTCCGAGCTAGCTACAAAGCGTTAGACCAGATTCTAATATACCTGCATTGAAATATTGCTAGACTGGTGGACATTAAAAGAGTGAGGCCTCTGAGTAATAATATGATAAAAAAACGCGCGACAATTCAAGTTCTAGTGGTATTAGCATGTGCTGTCGCTATCTGGTTTTTACGCCCGCAAAATGTTGAAGACCATTACGGTTTTTGGTCATTGGTCCCGGCCGTACTCACTATCATTACCTGCTTTCTTACGCGCAACGTATTATTAGCATTATTATTTGGGGTATTTACTGGCGGCTTAGTCACTGGTCAGCTGAATATTATTAACGCCTTTTTAATACCCAGCCTTGGCAGCGAAAACTACGCGCAGATGCTATTAGTCTATCTATGGGCCTTGGGTAGCTTATTGGGCTTGTGGAACCGCAATGGAGGCGCGCGTCGTTTCGCTGAAAAGCTTGCGCAGCGATTTGTTAACTCGCGTACCTCAGCGAAAGTTTTTACATGGTGCATGGGTGTTTTGTTTCATCAAGGCGGCACCATTAGTACGGTACTTACTGGCACAACAGTAAAACCTATTTCTGACAAACATGGCGTTGCACACGAAGAATTAGCCTATGTTGTTGATTCAACGGCCTCACCAATTGCGACCATTATTCCCTTCAATGTTTGGCCGATTTATATTGCAGGCCTGATTACCATTGAGCCACTCAGTGCCGTGATCTCGAATAAAGAAGAAGCCATTAAGATGTTTCTCTACGCAATACCATTTAATTTCTACGCTTGGATTGCGGTCAGTATGACCTTGCTATTTTCACTTGGCCGCCTACCGTTATTGGGTACCCCTATGGCTAAGGTCGTTGAACGAGTTACCACCACAGGGGAACTCGATGCAGTCGGCTCGCAGCCAATGGTGTCATCAGAACTCACCGAGTCGAAACTACCCGAGGGATATACCGCATCGGTTGTCGACTTTTTAGTGCCTATCTTAGTGCTGCTTGGGTTTTGCATCGTGCCGTGGGCGGCCGGTGGCAGCCCGCTGGTATTTGAAGGCTTCGGTGCAGCTGTGGTAGCCGCATTTACCACCAGCATTATCCGCGGGATGGAAATTTCAACCGCTTTCGATGCCATGGTACAGGGCATCAAGGGCGTCACCATTGGCGCGATTGTGTTGGGCTTAGCGGTAACCTTAGCGGCGGTTTCATCCGAGCTAGGCACCGCTGACTTCGTGATCCAAAGCACGTCGGGTTTTTTAACCAGCTGGCCGTATATTTTGCCGAGTCTATTACTCTTTATATGTATGTTCGTGGCGTTCTCGATCGGCTCCTCATGGGGCACCTATGCAGTAATGTTTCCAATCGCCCTACCACTGGCTTTAGTGCTGTCGCAAGACCCTACCTATTTGCTGCTGTGCTTCGGTGCAATTATGGGCGGTGCGGTATTTGGTGACCAATGCTCGCCGATATCCGATACCACGATTTTGTCATCTCTGGCGTGCGGTGCCGACTTAATGGACCACGTTAATACCCAACTGCCTTTGGCGATGATTGCAGCGAGTCTATCGGCGGTGATCTACCTATTAGTTAGTTTTATTGTTCTGTATTAGACAGCATTCTAAAGATCAGATCTAAAGCTAAAACGTTCCTATTTTATGCAGACTTAGTTTTTAAGAAATTCAGCATAGGCTTCGATAGTCACTTGATCGCCGACCAAGGGAACAAATTTATCCATACCAAAGTCGGAACGCGAGAAAACGCCTTTAGCCGAAAACCCAAGCGTGTATTTGCCGGTTAATATATTACTCGCGCCGCCGTGAAAGGTCGCTGTAACCGAAATAGGTTTTTGCTCGCCCCGCCAATCCAGAACGCCGCTAAATTCAAACTCGGTATCGCTGATCGGACGAACTGAGCTGCTTGCAAACTTGGCCTGAGGGAATTCCGACTGGCGAAACCATGCCCTGCCCATCAAATCATCTTTCAAATCGCTATCGTTGATATCCAAAGAGTCAATCTCAATAATAGCGTTGAGGCTCGCTGTCGCGATGTTCTGCGGATCAAACTCAAGCGAGGCATCGAATTGATTAAACCTCCCAACGTAAGTCGATAAACCCAGATGTTGGATTTTGAATAACAAGGTCGCATGGCTTGAATCTAAGGAATACTGACCAGCCTTAAGCTTGACGACATCAGGCTCCACTTTCGGCGTTATTAACGACACGCAAGCCGAGAGTAAGATGCTGGTTAAAAGTACTAATGGGATTATCTTTTTCATTCGGGGTCTCCGGATTCAATGGCAACTAAGTTTAGTCTTGATCTGCTTGAAATTAAGTATGCCAGACCGCCAATTACGATGGTCGGAATCGCTGCGTAAAACTGCGTAGGCTCATTGATTGCCGAGAGCGCCGCAAAGGTCACGGTACAAACAACAAATACAATCGGTGCCCACGGATACCAAGCTGAGGTTGGACGCTCATGCAAACGCCAATGCCGAACAAAAAGGCTGGTGACCGCCAAGGCTAAACATAGAGAAAGTGTGAAGCCGAGATACGACAATAAGCTGCGTAAATCAGCGACTAAAACCAACATCACCGCAGTCGCGACCTGAAGCAAGATCGACATCCTCGGAGGCAAACCGGCCTTGGCAACAAACAGTTTCGGTAATGCGCCGTCTTCGGCCATTTTTGCATACACTCGTGGCCCAGCTAATACCATCGCCGTAATCGAGGTCAATAAAGAGATAGCAATGACCACCTCAACTACTCTGCGAGCGGCAACACCACCGATAGCCTGAGCAGATACCGCGGCAATATCAGCTTGGCCGACTAAACTTTCATACGGCGCGCCATAAATCATGATGGCATTAATGGCAACGCAAAGCAGCATCGTCAGTAGCGTGCCGATAAGCATACCTCTAGGAACATTTTTTTTACTATCAGCGACCTCGCCAGCAACGTAGGCAGCCGCATTGAAACCTGAGTAACTCAAAGAAATCCAAACTAGACTATTGGCGAAAGCAAAAATACTGAATGCGGCAAGAGGTCTCGCATCGACCACAGGCAATGTCGGCACGGTGATGAATTGCCAAACAGACCAAGTGATAATTGCAAATAAGACCAATAGCATTATCGCGACAATCGCCTCATGCGTTTTAGCGCCCGACTTAGTGCGTACAATATGCACAACACCAGCGAGTATGATTACGCTTATCGCTAACAGATCTTTGGGCAATGCTTGCAATTGTGGAAATGCAGCAAAGCTATACGTTTCGAAGGCAAGCGCGGCGAAGGCTATCGCTCCTGGAAAACCGGCTAGAAGAGAAATCCAACCGGCGACAAAGCCAGCTAAAGGGTGAATAGAACGCGCGAGATAGAGGTACTCTCCGCCAGACTCACTGATACCTTGCACCAACATACCGTAGCTTAAAGCCCCCATTAGTGCGATTAAGCCAGCGACAACCCAGGCTAACAATACCCATTCTCGCGAACCGAGATCGGCTAAGGCAAATCCAGAGGTTGTGTAAATTCCAGCACCAACCGCGTTGCCCACAACTAAAGCGACTAATGTCCAGACACTGAAAGAGTAGGTTTTAGTCATCGATAGTTTTTAGTTATCGACAGTTGAGCAATTAGCTAAGATTTTCCGCATATGCTTAACGCCTAAGGTGTTCATCAAGGCAATGTTATCGAGCGGTATCTGATCAGTATCTGGGTGCTCATCAATAGCCCAGTCTAAACTCGACTCGCGCAAAATGTGCAAAATAGGGTAAGGGGCGCGATTGGTGTAGTTTTCGGCATCATCGTTACTAGTTCCAGCAAAACGATAATCAGGATGAAAACTGGCTATCTGAAACACACCGTCAAGATTCATCTCCTCAAGCAAGGTATCAGCCAAGCCAAGAAAATCATTGAAGTCCTCGAACTCAGCAAGGGCAATAGGCAAGATAAGTAAACTGGTTTCGATTTCGTCTTGCCGACTTAAGAGCGATAGCTCGACAACTAGGTCACTAACAATGTCTTGCTCATTCTCAGCAATCGATGTTTTAAAACGGATGCTGTTTCTTTTATATTCTCGTTGCGCAAAGGGGCATAAGTTCAAATCTATAACGATAGACGTGAGCCAATTATCAACTTGTTTTTCAACGCTTATGCTGTCAATGCCTTTGCTCTGTTGATCGACTTCGGGGCTATTTTTTTTCACGATTAGCTTTATTAATATATCGGTTACGCGTGTCAGCCGCGATTCTGCCTCAGACTCGTCAGCGGCCCAAGGTCAGTGTAAATCAATCCGAGAGTTGAGCATAATAGCTTTAGCTATTGCGTTTGCTTTTACTTATGCTCTTACCAGAAACCCTAGTCGATCTCGCGCAATGACTGAAGCGGCGGTACGGTAATAATATCTCTACTTCGCAATAAGCCCAATACCGTAATCAATATTACTCCCGATAACATCCCCAAAAGCCATAAATTTGGATGCCATTGAGTGGCCATATCGAAAACGTTTCGCTGCACGAAAAACAAGACTATTTCGGCGCCGGCACTGGCGATCAGCCCGGCTATGGCTCCCAAGGTTGCGAACTCAATCGTCAACGCGCCAAGAATTATTTTCTTAGAACTGCCTAAGGTACGCAGAATCGCGTTCTCGCGTAAACGTTCATCGTAAGAAACGCCAATAGCGGCAAACAAAACCAGTGCTCCGCAAATTAGTACTAAGAACAAAATAAGCTCAAGCCCTTGCGTAACTCGATCAATCACATCTCGAATGCGGGCGATCACGTCTCCCAGTTCAAGCACCACCGTAGTCGGATACTGCTTGACCATTTTGTTAACGAACGGCGCTTGCTTGGTAAGCCCCCCACGACTAGCCTCATCGGTGTTTGCGGCTCGCACCGCTGTCACCCAATTAGGCGCATAGCGATCTAGTGCCCCAGGGTAGAACACCACATAGAAGTTCGGATTCATACTTTGCCAATCCACAGTCCTGATACTGGCAAGTGTTGCACTAAAGTTGATGCCACCGATACTGAACTCTATTTGATCACCAACCTTGACACCAATTTCTGATGCGACGTCCTTTTCAAGTGAGAATTCGAAACTCTCTGGAGCTTCGGTCCACCATTTACCATCGACGATTTCATTGCTGACAGGTAAATCAACGGTTTGAGTAAAGTTCACTTCGCGGCTAAGACCGTCTGATCGGGCCATTCGTTCGCGGGTGATCACCTCGCCGTTAATCGACACTAAGCGACCACGCACCATCGGAAACCATGGCGTCGTCGTCACATCAGATTCGGCAAGCAACTGTTTTACTGCATCGACTTCTCGATCGGCAACATTATATAGAAAGTGGCTTGGGGTATCGGCCGGCAGTTGCGCTTGCCATTCGGAGATAAGGTTAGTTCTGAGGCCAGTAACGACTAGCAAAAGCATCAAGGTTGTAGAGAAGCCAACCAATTGAACTAGGGTCTGACCTCGACGCCGCCATAAATTAGCTAAGCCTAAGCGCACAAAACTGCCGCGCCAGCTACCAAAACTTTGTACCAATTTTAAAAACTGTAAGGCGATTAGGGCGCAGACAGCGAATAGAATAAATATCGCCGCTAAAAACAACAAAGAGGTGACGATACTCTCGCTGTACCAATAGGTCAGCAATAGTAAGGACACGACACCAATCGCCAACCGGCGACCCTGACCCAGTAACGAGTCAGGTAAGTCGCGACGCAAAACTCGCAAAGGCGCAATTGTCGGTAGGTGCCACAGTGCTGGCAGGGCAAAGCCAAGCACGCAGACAAAACCGGTGATGGTTGCCACTATCCACGGCCGACTACCGGGCAATGGTAGCTCAACGTCGAACACCCCTTTAGCGACTTCCAGCAAGGTATAATGCGCGAGCCAACCGAGTAACATGCCGATTAAGGTTGATACGGCGGCAATGATAAACAGCCGAAGAAATTGGCTGCGTCGAATAGCATTGGTAGACTGACCCCAAGCTTTCATTAAGGCAACTTGGTCAGTCAGCCGGCTGGCGTAGCGCTGACTCGCCAATGCCATGGCGATGCCAGCTAGCAATACACCGATGGTTCCGCTTAGTAGTAGAAATGCTCGACCACGTTGCATCGCTTCGGCGAGTTGTTGTTCGGCATTGTCGGGCGTAACCAATCGGAAATGTTTGATCTCGCTGCTATTGCTTAGCGCGTCTTCACGCTGTTGAAACCAATCTTTATACTGCTCAATAGAGCGATCATCACCGCTCATCAGAAAGCGGTAGCCGATACGACTGCCCGGTCGAACTAGTTGCGACGCAGGCAAGTCGTCAATGCTAATCATGACTCGTGCGCCGGCGGCAGCAAAACCGGTCCCTCGATCAGGCTCATTAACAATAAGATGGGTCACGACAAGGTTCAGATATCCAACCTCGATGTTATCGCCGATCTTAATATTCAGTAAATTGAATAACCGAGCTTCAACCCAAGCCTCGCCGGACGCAGGCCCATTTGAACGCTTAACGACATTACCCGCCGCCAGGTCATCGCTAAGTTCCATTTGTCCACGTAATGGGTAAGCCGAGCTAACCGCTTTAACTGACGCCAAATGGTTATTATCGCCAGCAAATACCATCGAGCGAAACAATGCCAAGTCGGCCGTTTGTAAATTCAGCTCGGCGGCTTTAGCTCGATAATCATCACCGATTTCAATGCCACCTCTGACGGTTAAATCAGACGCAAGAAAACTGGTAATTTGTTGGTTCAGACCACGTTCGACACGATCGGCAAACAGGCTCACCGCAGTGACAACCATAACCGCCAGTACAAGAGCCGACACCACTAGATTAAGCTGACCACCTTTCCAATCGCGCCATAAAAGCTTTATATCAATTAGATTCATGGCTAGCTTTCAACTCGGCTAAGCAAGCGACCATCATCAATGGTGATAATCGATTGGCAACGCTCAGCCAACCTTTGCTCGTGTGTCACCAACACTAAGGTGGTATCGGTTTGCTGATTAAGGTCGAAAAGTAAATCGCTAATCTTCAAACCTGTCGCTTGGTCGAGGTTACCCGTAGGCTCATCGGCAAAAAGTATCTTGGGCGAGCAGGCAAATGCCCGAGCTAGAGCAACACGTTGTTGCTCGCCGCCGGATAACTGCTTTGGGTAGTGGCTTAAGCGTGCGGCCAGACCAACTTTATTCAGATATTCTATTGCTCGCTCGCGTGCGTCACGTTGCCCCGAAAGCTCCATTGGCAAGGAAACATTTTCAAGCGAGGTTAAACTACCAAGCAATTGAAATGTTTGAAATACAAAGCCAACCATTTTAGCCCGTATCGCTGCTCGCCCTTCTTCTGTGGTCGCGGTGATCTCATGGTCACCCATCCATATTTGTCCATCGCTAGGGGTATCTAAACCAGCGAGTAAGCCTAGAAGCGTTGATTTACCAGCTCCAGATGGGCCGATAATAGCAACGCTCTCGCCTAAGCCAATGTCTAATGAAACATTATCTAGAATTGTCAGGTCTTGGTCTGCAGTGTGCACGCGTTTGCTGACGCCTTGCGCGCGGAGAATTGATTGTGTCATGTAGTGTATTTGCCTTAATTTGTCTTAACTAGGTCGCCACAAGAACTATGTTAAATTAGATCTACTACGATTATTAGCCAAACAGACCGTGTTGGTCTTGATTTAACTCTATGATACCGAATCAACTGAAAGACAAGTTCACCTTTGCCTTATTTTCATTGCTATTTTTAGCACCTGCTACTATTGCAAACGCTAAGCACCTAGTTATATTCGGAGATAGTCTAAGTGCTGGCTATGGTATGGACTCAGAGCAAAGCTGGGCACACATATTAGCCGAATCGGTGAAACCACAGCATCTGGTCACTAATGCCAGTATCTCAGGAGAAACTTCAAGCGGTGGTCTCGCCCGCTTGCCGTTAACCTTGACCGAATTAAAACCAGACGTTATCCTGATTCAGCTCGGTGCAAATGATGGATTACAAGGCATGTCTATCAGTGTGATGCGAAATAATTTGGAAAAAATCATCTCGCTGGTAAAAGAAAAAAACATATCAATCGCTCTTGCCGGCATTTCTTTGCCAGCCTCTTACGGGCCACGTTACGTTGATCAATTTCGTGCCACTTTCAAAGAGCTTTCGCAACAATATGAACTGCCGTTTATCGATTTATATCGTGAAGAGTTTTATCTACAACCTGGTTTTATACAACAAGATGGTCTTCACCCTACGGCAAAGACCCAGCCCATCGTTAAAGAACTTATTTTCGATTTCTTGAACGACAACAAACTATTGGATTAAATAATGGCCATCACACTATACGGCTTGGGGCCGTCTCGCTCATTTAGATGCTCTTGGGCTCTCGCTGAGGCGGAAATAGAGTACGACTTTGTTTCCTTGAACCTTAGCGGCAGCGACAGTGACGGGGCAAAGGCTCCGGAATATTTAAAGCTAAACCCTCAAGGCAAAGTACCGACCCTAAAACACGACGATTTCATACTCACCGAAAGCGCTGCTATCTTAAATTACATCAGCGCCATCGCAGATAAACCGCTGATTCCTACTGAGATAAAATTGCGGGCTAAGTACGATGAACTGGCATTTTTTGTGCTTTCTGAATTAGAGCAACCTCTATGGACCACTGGTAAGCATAAGTTCGCACTGCCGGAAGAACATAGAATCGAGCAAGTTTTAGCGACCGCAAAATGGGAGTTCGAAAAAGCGCAATCCGCATTTTCGAAGCTAGTTACTGTCGATGAGTTTGCGCTTGGAGATAGTTTCACCTTCGCTGATATATTAGTCGCGCAAACATTCAACTGGGCTGACCGATTTGGCTTAGAGGTTGCTACAGATTACTTGGAATATCGAGATAGGATGTACACTCGCGATGCCGTCATCGCTGCCACAGCCAAATTTAGCTAACTCTCGGCTTTGCTAAATCTAGGCTTGGCTAGTTTTAAGATTGGTTAGCGCATGTTCAACTGCACTGATATATGGGTGCACTTGAGGGCGGCTACGACGCAGGTACTCCAGGCCTTCGCCAATACTAATACTACGATAATGACATAAGTATGTAAGTACCGTAGCAGGAGCTCGGCAGATACCCGCATTACAATGAACGTACACTCGATGCCCAACGGCCAGTAAGGCATTTAACGCCTTTACTGGCTCGGTCAACTTTTTGGCTAAATCAACTTCATCAAAATCAACAATGCCGAAACGCTGCACGGTAATCTCGCTAGTTTGATACATGCTTTGCAGCTTTTTCCAGTCAATTCGGTGGGACTTGAAATCAGCATCACTTTGCAGCGATAAAACCGCCGTGATTTTCATCTGCTTTAGACGCGCTACATCAATCTCGCTTTGCGGCGCGCTACCAATGAAAATATTCGTCTCTATTCGATCAAAGTTAATCATAAAACGTACTAATTA
>JAFMHC010000007.1:23444-42852 GCA_017854775.1 Gammaproteobacteria bacterium
TAATTAGACTCAATCATTAGTCTGGGTAACATCGGCCTGTTTGTGAAACTGTTGGCTGTTGCCCTGAACCGTTTCAACCAAAGCTTGCATATTATCTGGGTGAGCAAAAGGCTGAATGCCATGACCGAGGTTAAAGATATGGCCTTTATCGCTCTGTTCATGTTGGCCGTAACCTTCGAGCACTAACATGGCATGGTCGCGAACCTGTTGTTGGCCAGTATTCATTAATACTGGGTCCATGTTGCCCTGCAATACGACACGATCGCCAACACGTGCTTTAGCATCAGCAATATCGACAGTCCAGTCGAGCCCTAAGCCATCGCAACCTGTATCAGCCATCATTTCTAACCACGGACCACCACCTTTAGTAAACAGCACAACGGGTATGTCTTTGGTCATTTCATCCGATTTTAGTGCGCTAACAATCTGCTGCATATAGGCCAATGAGAAGACCTTATAGTCAGCGGTAGACAGTACGCCACCCCAAGTATCAAATACCATCAAGCTTTGTACGCCGGCGGCAACTTGTGCCTTTAAATAGCTAATCACACTGTCTGTGACCACTTGTAATAAGGTGTGGGCCGCTTGTGGAGATTCGAACATCAAACCTTTGATGCGTCGAAAGTCTTTGCTGCCACTGCCCTCTACCATGTAACTTGCTAGCGTCCATGGGCTGCCAGTAAATCCAATTAACGGCACACGACCATCTAATTCTTTACGAATCACACGCACCGCATCCATCACGTAACCAAGATCGTCTTCGGCATCAGGCACGCTTAATTTATGGATTTGCGCTTCGCTTCGAACAGGTTTATTAAATACTGGACCAATTCCTTCTTCTAATACTAACTCTAAGCCCATCGCATCTGGGATGGTTAAGATATCGGAAAACAAAATAGCGGCATCCAGGCCAAAGCGATCAATCGGCTGCATCGTGACTTCGCAAGCAAGTTCAGGTGTTTTGCAAAGCGTAAGGAAATCTCCCGCCTGTTTGCGAACCTCTCGATATTCAGGCAAATAGCGGCCAGCTTGGCGCATTACCCAAATTGGGGTTCGTTCAACTTTCTCGCCACGTAAGGTGCGAAGATATAAATCATTTTTCATTTTATTCATGTGTCAGATTATACAGGCTCAGAATGCTTTTGCGTGAACAGTTATGCTCATAGCAGCTGAGATCGTGGTGATTAAAAGCGAAATTATAAATAGTTAAGTCAATTTTGAGAAATAAAAAAGCCGCTGTTGTTATCAGCGGCTTCAGTACGACCAAAGGCCGGTTTTCAGTAGGATCAAAAACCTATCGAAAGCTAGTGTCGATTAACATAATTTAAAATACCTTCAGCCGCCTCACGGCCTTCAAATACAGCTGTCACAACTAAGTCAGATCCGCGCACCATATCGCCACCAGCAAATACCTTGGGGTTGGTCGTTTGAAACTTCAAAGCCAAATCAGTCGATGCCTGCACACCACCCCAATCATTAATCTGGATATCAAAATCTGAGAACCAAGCAGCCGGGCTGGGCCGGAAACCGAACGCAATAATCACATCGTCAGCCTCAACAATTTCTTCCGAGCCAGGAATAACTTCTGGGCGACGACGACCACGGTCATCCGGCTCGCCTAATTTTGTGGTGGCTAACTTAACGCCAGTCACCTTGCCATTTTCGCCCATTATTTCGATAGGTTGACGATTCCACAAGAACTCAACACCCTCTTCCTTGGCATTTGCCACTTCCCGCATTGAACCGGGCATATTGGCTTCATCACGACGATATGCGCAGCTTACCGTGCTACCGCCTTGCCGAACCGAGGTGCGTACGCAGTCCATCGCCGTGTCACCGCCACCGAGCACTACTACTTTTTTGTGCTTCATGTCGACGAACTCTATGGCGTCTTTCTCAAAACCCATTTCGCGGTTGATATTCGACACCAAGAAAGGCAGGGCTTCATGAACACCCTCTAACTCTTCACCGGCAAAACCACCTTTCATATAAGTGTAGGTTCCCATGCCAAGGAAAACAGCGTCATAGCTATCCAGTAATTCTTGAAACTGGATATCATTACCAATTTCGGTGTTGAGTACGAACTCGACACCCATCTCCTCCATGATCTTACGACGCGTTTGCACCACCTCCTTTTCTAACTTAAAAGGAGGTATACCAAAGGTTAACAGGCCACCGATCTCTGGGTATTTATCAAATACAACGGGCTTAACACCGTTTCTGACTAAAATATCAGCACAACCTAACCCCGCTGGACCAGCTCCGATTATGGCTACTTTTTTATCAGTCCATACAACATTGGACATGTCAGGGCGCCAACCTTGCTTCAACGCTTCATCGGTAATGTACTTCTCGATAGAGCCGATCGTTACCGCACCAAAACCGTCGTTTAAAGTACACGCGCCCTCGCATAAACGGTCTTGCGGACAAATTCGGCCACAGACTTCTGGCAATGAATTGGTTTGATGTGACAACTCAGCGGCTTCGAACAAATTACCTTCGGCCACCAGCTTTAACCAGTTTGGTATAAAGTTGTGGACTGGGCACTTCCATTCGCAATAGGGATTGCCACAGTCAAGGCAACGCTCGGATTGTGACGCAGCTTGCTCGGCCTCATACTGGCCATAGATTTCTTTGAACTGCTTATTGCGTTCTAGCGCAGGTACCTTCTCAGGATCTTGGCGAGGAACATCTAAAAATTGAAAATCATTACTCATAATATATTCCTTACGCTGCCGCTTTCAAAGAATCAATTAACGTTGCAAGATCACTGGCCTTTGGCTTGATCATCCAAAACTTAGGCACGTAATCGGCAAAATCATACAAAATTTCCTTGCCACGAACGCTGCCAGTTGCGGCAACATGTTTCTCGATCATGGTTTGTAAATACAGTGAATACGACTCCATTGCTTCAGGCATTAAACGATAGGTATCGATTAATTCATGATTATAGCGATCGATAAACGTTCTATCTTCGTCTAATACAAATGCCACTCCACCGGTCATGCCTGCGCCGAAATTGACACCAGTTTCACCTAACACGCAAACGGCTCCGCCGGTCATATATTCACAACCGTGATCACCTAAGCCCTCGACCACCGTGTACGCACCTGAGTTACGTACCGCAAAGCGCTCACCAGCTTTACCTGCGGCAAATAGCTCTCCCCCAGTAGCACCATAGAGACAGGTATTGCCGATAATAGTGCACTCATTTGCTACGAATTCGGCATCTTTGGCAGGGTAGATAGCGATGGTTCCGCCAGACATGCCTTTCGCCACATAGTCGTTGGCATCACCTTCGAGATTGATGTTCAAACCTTTTGCATTCCAGACGCCAAAACTCTGGCCCGCAGTACCTGTTAGGTTTACCGTAATGGGGTTATCAGATAAGCCATTGTGGCCATGAGCACGAGCGATTTCACCCGATAAACGCGCACCGATTGAACGATGAATATTCTTAACTTGATATTCAAAACTACCGCCACTCATAGACTGAATGGCAGGCAACATCTCAGTGACCATTTGCTCAGCCAACTCGCCCTTATCATAGGGATCATTCTTTGGCTCGATACAAAACTGTGGTTTATCTGGTGCAACATTACCGTCGTGCAGAATCTCAGATAAGTCTAAATTTTGCTGCTTATCGGTCTCACCCTTCAATTGGATTAGCAAATCAGTACGGCCAATCAAATCTGTCAATTGGGTTACCCCTAACTTGGCCATCCATTCGCGAGTTTCCATGGCGATGAACATAAAGTAATTCATTGCCCGCTCAGCCGTGCCGACGTAGTGCTTTTGGCGCAAAATATTGTGTTGTGTTGCTACACCTGTAGCACAGTTATTCAGGTGACAAATTCTTAAATATTTACACCCTAGAGCAACCATCGGGCCGGTGCCAAAGCCGAAACTTTCAGCGCCCAAAATCGCCGCTTTGATAACATCAAGGCCAGTTTTCAATCCGCCATCGGTTTGCAGACGCACTTTGTCACGCAAATCGTTGGCGCGCAACGTTTGATGTGCTTCGGTTAGGCCAAGCTCCCAAGGAGAGCCAGCATAGCGAACCGATGTCAGCGGGCTTGCACCAGTGCCGCCGTCATAGCCAGAGATTGTAATTAAATCAGCATATGCCTTAGCCACACCGGCCGCGATCGTGCCGACACCGGCTTCAGCAACCAGTTTAACCGAGACTAATGCTTTTGGATTGACCTGTTTTAGGTCAAAGATCAATTGCGCAAGATCTTCGATTGAATAGATATCATGATGAGGTGGCGGTGATATAAGAGCAACGCCTGGGCTTGAATAGCGCAAGCGCGCAATCATTTTATTAACTTTATGGCCAGGTAATTGACCACCTTCGCCGGGTTTTGCGCCCTGAGCTACTTTGATTTGCAGAACTTCGGCATTGACCAAATAGTGAGGTGTTACGCCAAAACGACCTGACGCCACCTGCTTGATTTTCGACATTTTATCGGTGCCAAAACGTAATGCATCTTCGCCACCTTCACCTGAGTTTGAACGACCACCTAAGGCATTCATTGCTTGGGCTAGAGACTCATGCGCCTCTGGAGATAGCGCCCCCAAAGACATACCGGCGCTGTCGAAGCGCAGCACTATTTTTTCCCAAGGCTCAACATCATCCAAGGCGACCGGCTCGATATCGTCACGAATAGCCAACAAGTCCCGTAATACCATCGGTTTGCGCTTGTTTACCGTGTCGGCGTAATCTCGATACAATTCGAAATCGCCACTTTCTACCGCTGCGTGCATGGTATTCACCACGTCAGGATTGTAAGCGTGATACTCGCCACCGTGGATATACTTAAATAAACCACCTTGTTCGAGCGAAGTTTTCGGGTCCCAAGCAAAGGCCAACATGACTCGTTGATCATTCTCTAAATGTGTAAAGCCACAACCCTGGATACGACTGGTGGTGCCTGTGAAGCAGAGGTCAACCACCTCTTTCGCTAAGCCTACCGCCTCAAATAATTGTGAGCCACGATAACTTTGGATGGTCGAAATGCCCATCTTAGAAATGATTTTATAAAGGCCCTTATTTACACCTTTTCGATACTGACGAAGAAAGACACTGATGTCGCCATTGATCTGGCCTTTTCGAACCATCTCATTGATGCTTTCATAGGCCACATAGGGATGAATCGCGGTTGCTCCATAACCAATCAGCACCGCATATTGATGTGAATCGCGGGCGGTGCCGGTATCGACAACAAGATTTGTATTGCAACGTAGGCCAGACTTGGTCAGGCGATGATGCACGGCTCCGGTCGCCAATAAGGCTTGAACCGGCATTCTATCTTTAGAAATATTTCGATCAGATAAAACGATAATTCTGCCCGCGCCTTTGACCGCTTCTTCGGCTTCGTCGCATATTTCTCGAATGCGATTTTCTAGCGACGTGTCTTTATCAAAGGTGATATCAATTAGATGATGTGCGAAATCAGGGTCATCATTCGCTAACAGCCGCTGATACTTGCTGGTAGACAATACTGGAGAATCGACCACAATCGCTTTTGCCATTGCTTCTGATGGCTCGAACAAACTACTTTCAGCACCGAAATAGGTCTCCAATGACATTACGATTTGCTCTCGTAGTGGATCAATCGGAGGGTTTGTTACCTGTGCGAATTGCTGCCGAAAATAATCGCTCAACATGCGATGCTGCATCGACAGAACCGCCATTGGCGTGTCGTCACCCATTGAACCAGTTGCTTCTTGCGCGGACTCCGCCAATACCCGTATTACATCATTTCGTTCTTCGTTAGTGACCTGAAACAGCTTTTGATAGATCTGTAACGAGGCCGCATTGAGTGTGACGGTAGTTTCTTGATCATTTAAACCAGACTTCAGACGAACGATATTGTCTTTCAACCACTGTTTGTAAGGATACTCACTTTTGATATGCTCATGCACGTCACTCGGCATAATGACTTTGCCGGTATGCGTATCTACCGCCATCATCTGACCGGGCTTTAATCGACCTTTCTTAACAACATCAGCTTGCTTGTAGTCGTAGACCCCAACTTCAGACGCCAAGGTGATCATCCGATCTTTGGTAATCACATATCTTGCTGGCCTTAATCCATTTCGATCGAGCGCACAAGACGCATAGCGGCCGTCTGTAAGGACTATCCCAGCGGGGCCATCCCAAGGTTCGGCATGAATCGCCTGAAAACGATAAAAAGCTTTTAGGTCTGGGTCAATATGCTCGGCATTTTGCCAAGCAGGTGGCACTAAGGTTTGAGTGGCTTTAAAAATATCCATGCCACCCATTAAAAATACCTCCAACATGTTATCCAAACTCATGGAGTCTGAACCTTTGGTACTCACAAATGGCGCTGCTTCATGCAAATTCGGGAAATTCGCAGACGATAGCTTGGCACCACGCGCAATAGCCCAATTACGGTTGCCTTGAACAGTATTGATTTCTCCATTATGAGCAAGATAGCGAAACGGCTGTGCCAGCCTCCATTGAGGAAGTGTATTGGTAGAAAAACGTTGATGAAATAGGCATAAAGAAGAAGCCATATCATCTTCGTTTAAATCTTTAAAAAATAGCGGTAGATATTCTGGCATTACCAAGCCTTTGTACAAAATGACTTTACACGACAAACTCGGTATATAAAATTCATCGTCATCACTTTCAGCAATTTTCAACTCAGTCTTACGTCTGGCTAAGAATAATCGGCGCTCAAAATCATGCTCACTTAGTAACGCTGGCGCATTAACAAAAAGCTGTTTAATAACAGGAATCGATTGATTTGCTTGCTCTCCCAATGCCGATAGATCAAGCGGCAGATCGCGCCAGCCGGCGATAATTAGACCTTGCTGATTGAGCTCGGTGGTAAGCATCTCAATAGCAACGTTTTGCTTAACAGCGTCACGATCTAAGAAAACCAAGCCGGAGGCAAAGCGCTTAACGAGATCAATGCCGGTTTCGGCAGCCGCTCTGTGCATGAAGTCTTTAGGCATCGCCATTAACAGACCGCAACCGTCGCCAGTCTTGCCGTCAGCCGCTACCGCACCTCGATGAGTAAGTCGCGCTAGAGCACTAATCGCAGTACTGATAAGCCAATGGCTCGGCACACCGTCCATTTGCGCAATTAAGCCGAAGCCGCAATTATCTTTTTCAAATTCAGGTCGGTATAAGCCGCCTTTGCTGTGATACATATTAGTCACGTCATAGCCCTACAAAAAACATCGATGCACAGTCAGGAGAATGTGCATCTGTAGTGGAAGAAGCGAGAACGGTGTCTCTGCCTCCGATTTCAACGCTCAGAAACCTAGAGATGGAACCAAACGCGATCAAACCAGCATTGTCATAGCAACATAACGATACTAACTGTAAGAATGCTTAGTACAAACTATAACCGCAGGATGGCACGTTCTGCAGCTTGCAAAACACGAAATCAAACGATGTAGAGTTACTGCGAGCTTGCTATGAGCAATCTCGATAACATGAGCCTTAAAACAGAGCTAATCGACTAAACATATCGACAGGTTTGGTCGCGGGGAAACCGAAACATATTCGGTTAGAGCGAAAAAGGACGCAAAGTATACTGTTAAGACGACTAAAAGTCACTCATTCAACACCATCTTGGTATAGTTGAGCACGATAAGTATTATTCGCGCCGCCTATTTAGCGAGTCATTAACGCGCTTAACGTCCTTGGCTAAAGTGTAGCATTAATAAGCGCAAGAAAATGATTGTGTCACTATTTATCCAAAGCTTCCATAATTTCTTCGACAACCTTAGAAACGATTCGATCTCCTGACATTACAACTAGATCTGCTTCTTGCTCATACAACTCACCACGCTCTTCCATTAACTGGCGTAATTTGCTCTCAGCATCAACATTTTCCAATAGCGGTCTATTTTGATTTTTTTGAGTGCGAGCTAATTGAGTTTCGATAGAAGTTTTCAGATACACCACAAATCCTTTGCGCAGCAAAATTCTATTTTCTTCACTGGTGATAGCACCTCCGCCAGTGGCCAGCACTACGCCCGAGCGATCGCACAATTCAGCTAACATTTTGGTCTCGCGTTTTCGGAAGCCGTCTTCACCTTCAATATCAAAAATAGTAGAGATAGAAACACCGCATCGGTCCTCGATCATGTGGTCTGAGTCAACAAAATCCATGCGAGTACGTTTCGCCAATTGCTTTCCAACAGTGGTTTTGCCCGAGCCCATAGGGCCAATGAGGATCAAATTTTGCATTATTTCTTCTATTTATATCTATATGAATTTAACTGATCACTGCTCTCGACAAGCCAAACACAAGTCAAACTAAGAACAATCGCAGCATAATACTCTTTATTAGGGGACTCTATTAAATAAAAAGCGGAACAAAGTGTGCTTCTCGCCTTAAGCGTATAGCTCAGCTTAACGTTGACCATACCTTAAAATTATAAAAGCAGGGGGCACGCCCCCTGCTTTTATTAAACAAGCCTTTCAACAGGCCTATAGTCTATGTAAAGACGATTAGCCTAAATTCAACTTCGGTGTAATGATTTTCGGTGTCAAAAAGATCAAAAGCTCAGTTCGATTTGACCGCGTTGACCTTTGTTTGAACAAATTACCTAAAAATGGGATATCTCCAAGGATCGGAACTTTGTTTTCACCATCATTTTCATCCTGCTGATAAATACCTCCGATAACCACTGTTTCACCGTTATCGGCTAATATTTGGGTTCGAATCTCTTTAGTTCCGACAACATTAACAGCGGCCGATAGCGAGATTACATTATCTTGAGTTATATTAACGTCCATTATGACTCGGTCATCGGGCGTTATCTGAGGTGTTACAGTAAGTCTTAGCTCAACCAGAATTTCTTCCACACCGCCACCCTCTTCACCGGTACCGCTGCCTGGGACAGTAATATAAATAGATTGCCCCTGACTAATCACGGCCTCTTTCTGATTTGAGGTAATCAATCTCGGGCTAGCTACTACACGACCTCTACCATCAGCCTCTAACGCAGACAGCTCTAAACTAATCAAATGAGCAAAGCCGCGACCGGTTCTAAAGATATCAAAAGCGTAAGATGCGGGGCTAGTGCCACCAATACTATTGGCGCCCAGATCAACCGCTAAGCCACCGGTGCGATCAAATACCAGCGGACTACTTGGGTCAGCAGCCTGGGCATTCACCGAGTCGTTTAACGTGGTATTACCCGCCAACGAGCCACCGCTAATGACATCGCCGATAACCGAATCATTTGAACCGGGAAATAGCGCATTCTGAGTTACTCGCTGAAAACCTAAACGCGCACCAAGTTCGCGACTAAAATTATCGTTCGCTTCGACAATTCGAGTTTCTATCAACACTTGTCGTACTGGCTTATCAAGCTTGGCGATAACATTTCGCAATTGCTTAATTTTCTCAGGCACATCTTGCACTAATAGACTATTAGTACGCTCGTCTACCGTGACGCTACCACGCGCACTGAGCAAGGAATTTTTATCAGTTTCTGTCACGTTCAACGATGAACTGCTAGCAGTTCCTCTACCGGCACTTGAAGACACATTGCCCTGCTTAACTACCTTAACCGACTTTACTACCGCTGCAATATCCGCTGCCTTGGCGTAATTTATCTGGATAATTTCAGTCGATAATGGCGCGAATTCCTCAACGATCGCCAACGCTTTCAACTCTTCCTCTTCAACTTTCTGTATTTCACTGCTCGGGGCAACCCAAACCACATTACCGGTTTGTCGCTTTGCAAGACCCTTAGTTCGTAAAATCACATCAAGCGCTTGATCCCACGGCACATCCTTCAAGTTGATTGTAATTTCACCCTGAACCGAGTCACTGGTGACAAAGTTTATTCCGGTAAAATCTGCGATAACCGCTAATGCCGAACGGACGTCAATCTTCTGAAAGTTAATCGACAGCCGCTCGCCGTTAAAACCTAACTCGGAATTTTCTTGATCACTTATTTCCTCATCAGTCTCAATAATTGGATCAACTACCAAGGTAAAACGTGTTCCTGCCTGAAACGAAAGGTGCTGATATTTACCGGTAGGAACGATGACCATACGCACATTGCTGGCATTTTGAAACGAATCGATAGTTTGTACAGGTGTAGCAAAATCGGTAACATCCAAGCGCTGCTCTAATGAGGCTGGCACATTCACATTAAGTAAATCAATTACAATCTCACCGTCGCGCTCACGCGTATCAATAGTTGCATTATCATTGCTCAAGTCAATGACCAACTTGCCACCACCAGCTTCCGATCTGCGAAAATCAATGTTAGTCACGCTAGTTGAAGCCTCGATATCAGGCCTAGTAGCAAACGGCTTAGGTACAGTTACCTGACTTTCGTCAGATGCCGTATTATAAACGGTTAATGAGTAACCCTTATCGATCGGCAAAAGCTTATATCGAGCAGTGTCGAGCAGGTTCACAATTAAGCGCGTCCTATCGGGCGTCTGCACAGCAACTATGCTGTCAACCTTACCCATGCCAACCTCAGTTTTTGGATTAGCCAGTAGACTTTTCATTCCAAAAAAATCAATCGCAATACGTGCAGGTCGATCAGTACTGAAAGTTCCCGGCTCCGCTAACTGAGCGTCAGCTAGAAAGTTAATCTGTACGTCTCCACCGCTCAATGTACTAAAGACCACGTCGGTCAAATTAGCATTCTGAGCGTAAGTAGTGTTAACACTAGCTAATGCCAGCATTAGCACTGTGACACACAACCTCTTGAAGCGTCTGGGTAGTTTAATTGCTCTCATAGTTTTGCTTCCTGAATCGTTATTGTTCATCTATTGTTATTTCCACGTCCCTAGTCACCCATCGACCTGCAGGGTCGGCCACGGTTTCGACTAGTAAGACACGTTGCTCTTCTGGGAAAATTTGAATTATCTTCCCGTCATTTTGGCCCAAATAATTTCCAATTGAAGCCAAGTGAGCAGTTCCTTGAGTAGTCTTAACAATCACCCATGGCACACCTTTCTGCGACATGGTTCCAACCATGTTCAATGCATCTAAAGGAAACTCTTCCAACGGCTCTTTAGCCCGGTTAGCATCAGGTCGCTTACCTGAGACCGCTGCCTCGCCATCACGATTCGATACAATGTTCTGAAAATTGAAAGGTTCGTTCTTGTCGGTAGATGCGTATTCAAAGCCTTGGTAAGGCTGAATCTCAGGCAGTGGATCGATCTCTGGCTTTTTATCTTTGTATGCATCAGCAACAAAATCCCGCAGATCGGTCATTTTGCTATCATTACAACCTTGCAAAACAACAGCAAGTAATGCTACCGACACCAGCTTATTTATATTATTGGGAAACATATGAATCCTCCAAATAATGATAAGTCTTGGTCGTCGCACGAAAGCGCAAATTTTCAGAATCCGCAGAAATACGTTCAACCGAAAAATCTGATACGTTGATTATTCTGGGCAGCGCAGCGACATCGCTAACGAAACCGGCTATCTGGTGATACGTTCCATTGGCAATAATATTCACATTTTTCTCAGCATAGAAATCTTTATCAATATTTGCACCGGGTTTGATTTGCTCAAACTGTAAGCCTCGAGATAGGCCAACTTGGGTCATATCAATCAACAAATCCGGTATTTCACTTTCATTCGGGAGTTGCTTTAACAGAACGCCAAAGGTTTCTTCAGCTTCAACCATCTGCTGCTTATACGCTTCGAGGTTAATCGCCAACGCTTTCTTTTCTAAGTAGGAGTCCTTCAAGCCAGGCTCTTTCTTTTGCTCGGTCGCGAGAGTCTTGCGCTGGTCTTGTATAATGAAATGGAACCCAGCACCTAAAATGGCTATGCAGACTATGCCTGCCATCAAAATTTTGACTCGGCGTGTCCACGATCCGATATCATTAAAATCCAGGCCATTTAACTCTTCAATAAGGCTCATAGGGTGCCTCGTTCTATTAATCGTTTCATAATCTAAGCTTTCTCTTTAACTTGATTCGTTATAATTTTATCGTGTCGCATCTTATAATTGTCTTTCTCTCAACAACCAAACACTCTAACGAACCGTATCACTGGCATTGGGATCTGCAGCATCACCTTTACGCTGCTCCTTAACCAATACATCGAACTGACTAACAGACGCACCGTTTTGATCGACCACGTCGACCACGTTAAGGGTCGCGTTGGCGAACCAATCTGACGCATCCAAGCTACGCATTAACGCCGACACCCGACCATTCGATTGCGCCTTACCTTTAATGCCCAAGCTATTTTGAGTCTTTGTTATCGCGTCATAGTAAACACCATTTGGCAACTTACTAACTAAGTCATCGAAAACATGAACAATTTGAGATCGGTTCTTTTGTAAATTTTGAATTACCTCCATTCTCGAAAGCAAGGCATCTCTCTTTTCCTTCAAATCTTCGATTTCTCGAATGACCTTAGATAGAGCACTGATTTCAGATTGTACATAGGCATTTCTAGCTTTCTGATGATCAATTTGCGAATCCATGAAAACTTTGCCCGCGAATAAAAACAGACACGCCACGCCCCACATTGCACCGCAAATAACCATGGTCATTTTATTGCGCTCGCGTCGTTGCTCCTCACGCCAAGGCAGTAGATTAATATTTGCCATTAGCTAAGTCCTCTTAAAGAAAGCCCATACGCGACTGAAAGTGCTGGGGCCGACGGTGCGATCATATCTCTTCGAGATTGAACGTTTGCACCAGCGATAGGATTAAGTACCGACACTTTTGCGCGCAATTTAACTTCTAGGTCACCGGCTAAACCAACTAGCGCACAGCAAGCACCAGATAGAACCACGCTGTCAATATTAGAGTAGGAGCTAGATGAATAGAAAAATTGCAGTGCTCGGCTTACTTCTTGTCGCAACATCTCAACAAAAGGTTCTTGAACAGCAGTAAGGAAATCACCCGGCGGTTGAGCCGAGGAAAGAATTTCTTCGGCTTCGTCGGCTGAAACACCGTATTCCTTGCGGATCAACTTTATCAGTTGAGTCGAACCAAAGTTTTGATGTCGCGAATATAACACCCGGCTGCCGTCCATCACCATTAGGTGACTACTTGATGAGCCGATGTCAAACACTGCGACAGGCTGATCAGATTGGGCACCTAAGGAATTCTGCGAACGATATACGCGCTCAAGCGCGTAAGTGTCAATATCGACATAATTGAGTTCTAACGACGAGCTCTCAACCAAATCAATATAGTCATCAACGATGCTCCTACGGCAGGCGACGAGTAATACGTCGTTCTCTTCATCATTGCTTTCAGATTTGCCAATAATCTCGAAGTCTAAGTTAACTTCGTCGATTGGATACGGAATGAAATGCAGAGCCTCAATACTAATCTGCTCTTCAAGCTCAAGCTCTCCGATATCAGCTGGCATGCCGAGCACTTTGGTGATGGCATGACTCGACGAGACCGCCACCGCGGCCTTATCGCCTTTGGCACCAGACTTGATCATCGCTTCATTAAGCGCACCAGCCACCAATTCAGCATTGGCGATTGCATTTTCAGAAAAGGCTCCGGCAGGCAATGGAACAACTGCCCATGCAACAACTCGGGGACTCGCTTTGGTACCAGCAAGCTCGACTAATTTTATCGAATGAGTTCCGATATCTATGCCGATGACTGCCTTAGATTTTTTGGTAAACAGTTTCAAGAAACCTCCATAAAAACCGCTATTTATATCATTATTGTAATTACTTACCTTAAAGTCTAACCAACCCAGAGCAATAATGCCACATTTCTATTTAGGAAATCTAACATTTCATATATTATCGTTTTTGGCTAACTAATAAGAATCTAGCATTTTGAAAAAATCGCAACTGCTATTATCGCTCACCATATGGGTCAGCGGCGCGTTTATGCTCGGGTTTGTCATCGCCGGGTTTCTAATAGTTCAATTTAGTCATGAGCTGCCCAATGCGCAAAGTATAAAAGGCATTGAACTCAAAGTTCCGCTGCGCGTATATTCGGCTGATCAGCTTCTAATCTCTGAGTTTGGCAATGAGCGTCGCAAACCAATTTCCTATCCAGATACGCCGCAAAAGCTAATAGATGCAGTACTTGCAAGCGAAGACGACGGTTTCTTTGAACACGGTGGCGTCGACTTCAAAGGCTTATTTCGTGCGGCATTATCAAACTTTCAATCCGGCAGCTCGGGACAAGGTGCGAGCACGATCACCATGCAGGTCGCGCGCAATTTTTTCTTAAGCCGTGACAAGACCTATGAGCGCAAATTAAAGGAGGTACTGCTCTCTTTTCGACTCGAACAAATTTTGTCGAAGGAAGAGATTTTGTCACTGTATTTGAATAAGATCTTCCTCGGCAATAGGGCCTACGGTTTTGCCGCCGCAGCGGAGGTTTACTACGAAAAGGAACTAAATGAACTGAGTACTGCGGAAATAGCCATGCTGGCAGGCCTTCCAAAGGCGCCTTCGACGTTCAACCCATTGCGCAACCCTGAGCGAGCGTTGATCCGTCGAAACTATGTGCTTGGGCGCTTACATGAGCTGGGTAAAATCAACCAAGATGATTACCAGATCTCGCTGGCCGAGCCTATCACAGCAGAGCGGCACGGCCGTCAAACTGACTTAGTGGCTCCACATATAGCTGAAATGGTGCGCGCGCAGCTTACCGAGCAATATGGCGAAGACGCTTACTGGCAAGGCTTAAATGTCTATACAACAATCTTATCCAAACAACAGATCGCCGCTGCCGCTTCATTAAGACGGGGATTGCAAGCATACGATAGACGCCACGGCTTTCGCGGCGTGATTGGCAAAGTCAACCTAGAATCGATCGAAGAGCAAGCCGAGTCGGTGGCCAAGCAGGACCCAACTAACGTCTACAGCGGCTATTTAGACAGTTATTATGAAGCAGCACTACAACCCTACCCGAGTAGCCAAGAGCAGATTCCGGCAATTGTATTGGAGATTACCGACCAAAGCGCTCAACTATGGACTCGCGACTTTGGCATAGTAAATATCGAGCTATCGAGCTCGAAATGGGCAAAGCGACACAAAACTGCAAACTTAGTTGGAGATCGTCCGCGCAACATGTCCGAGCTAATGACCACTGGCGATGTGGTTTATATTCAACCGCAAGAAAGCGAGCCAGATACTGCTGTGGCGCAAACAGTTACCGATAAAACGCTGCCGCCAGCAATAGGCTGGAAACTTTCACAGATACCAAATGTAAGCGGCGCACTGATCTCACTAGAACCGAAATCGGGCAGAATTCTCGCGCTAGTCGGCGGCTACGACTTCTTTTTGAACAAATATAATCGAGCCACGCAATCGATACGACAGCCGGGCTCGAACATCAAGCCGTTCATCTATTCGGCATCACTCGATCAAGGCTTCACTCCAGCCAGCCTAGTTAGCGGCAGCTCAATCGTCATTAGAGACACCTCCCACGGCACACTGTGGAGGCCGGAAAATTACAGTGGCAAGTTCTATGGGCCGACGCGAATACGTGAAGCGCTTAGCAAATCAATGAACCTTGTATCGATTCGAATTTTGAGAGCGATTGGCATTCCCTATACGCGACAATACTTGGAGCGCTTCGGCATCGATATGAGTCGCTTTTCTGCGTCGCTGACGATGGCGCTTGGCTCGGGAGGAGTAAAACCAATTGAAATGCTCAGCGCCTACAGTGTACTCGCCAATGGCGGCTATAAAGTCAAACCCTATTTTATAGAGCGAATCACCGATCGTGAGGGCAAACCGATTTTTGTAGCACCAACACCCAAGCCATGCGACCAATGCTATGCCGAGTACTTGCCCAAGCCCGACGACCTAGTAGATCTCAATGCTGAGCCCGCCTCAGAAGAGCCTGACGATGCCGAGGCGATAGAGACTGCAGACCAGCAGGCTATGGCTTCTGAGCAGCAGCAAGAGCCAATTGACCTAAGCGCTTTTCGGTTCTACGAAGCACCGCGCGTTATGTCACACGCAAATAATTTTCTTACCGTTAGCATGATGAAAGACGTTATCCGACGAGGTACCGCGAGGAAAGCGCTAACATTGAACCGGCAAGATCTTGCTGGCAAAACTGGCACGACCAATGACTATATAGACGCCTGGTTCACCGGTTTTAATTCTCAGGTCGCCACCACTGTTTGGGTTGGTTTTGACAACCCCTCGACCATGGGTCGTGGCGAATCAGGCAGTTTAACCGCGCTACCAATTTGGGTAGACTACATGCGCACTGGGCTTAATGGAGTGCCCGAAGATTCAGCAGAGCTGCCCGAGTATATTGAGTCGGGTTTTATTAATCGCGATACCGGCCGGCGAACCGACGAGCTTGACCCCAACGCAATTCAAGAATACTTCAAGATCGAAGAACTTACCCCCGAGTACGCACTATTACAAAATCTTTACGCCGATTCATTGATCGAGCTAGATACCGACGCCGCAGAGTTAGACGTTGCGGAGACCGTTGAAGGCTACCTTGAAGACATTTTAGATGAAGAGGATGCAGAGCAAGCTCCTACTGAGTTTAGACAACAGGACCGAATAATTGAGGATCGAGAGGATACTGAAGGATTATTCTAAATGTTTAAGCGAGTCCTCAACTTAATGTGAGTCCTCAACTGAATAAGAGTCATCAACTTAATGCCAGTCGTCAAATAATTTAAGTGAGACACCGATTTGATGTCTCACTTAAATTCTAAACTAGCCACCTTAAGCAACTTTAAGATGCTGCTTTTTTTGAGGCTTTCTTTTTAGAAACTTTTTTCTTAGTGGCCTTTTTCTTAGCCGTTTTCTTAGCTACTTTCTTTTTAGCTTTTTTCTTTACAGTTTTAGTGCCAGTAACAACCCACTTACCACCCTCATAAAACGCCTTCCATCCCGTTGCTTTGCCATCTTCTTCAGACTGTACGTATATCTCTTTAGTCTTGCGACTATAGCGAATAATCGTTGGCAAACCATCGTCATCAGCCACTGGTGCATCGAATAAGAAATCGTACTTACTATCAATCTCATCTTTGTGCGGCAATATTTCAGCCACTAGAGGCGCTCGCGTCTCGCGGTTTTTAGGAAAGCCACTGGCGGCTAAAAACATGCCAGACGCACCATCGCGCAGCACATAATGGTCGTCAACTTTGACACACCGAAGCTCAGGCATCTGCACCGGATCCATCTTCGGAGGGGCCGCCTCGCCATTGCGCAAAAGCTTACGAGTATTCTTACAGTCTTCATTAGTGCAGCCAAAGTACTTGCCGAAGCGGCCATTCTTTAGCTGCATTTCGCTCCCGCACTTATCACATTCAAGCACTGGGCCTTCATAACCCTTAATCTTATACGACCCCATCTCGACTTCGAAGCCGGAACAATCGGGGTTATTACCACAAATATGTAACTTACGTGTTTCGTCTAGTAGGTAACTGTCCATTGCGGTGTTGCAGACACTGCAATGGTGCTTACTAATCAGTAACTTAGCTTCAGCCTCATCGTCTTCATCAACGTTAACAGCCTCATCACCGGGCACCAAATTCATAGTCGACTTACATCGTTCTTTCGGTGGCAAGGAGTAACCAGAGCAACCTAAGAAAACTCCGGTAGAACCTGTGCGTATCTGCATCGGGCGTCCGCAGGTGTTACATTCTATGTCGGTTTCGGTCGGATTATTGAACCGCATTCCGCCGTCGTCGTCATTCTGCGCCTTTAACAGAGTCTCTGAGAAATCAGCGTAGAAACTATCCAATAACTCGCGCCATTGCATACGCCCTTTGGCGACGTCGTCTAAGCGATCTTCCATGGTAGCGGTAAAGCTATAATCCATAAGGTCTGAAAAACTTTCAACCAGGCGCTCGGTAACGATATCACCCATTTTTTGTGCATAAAAACGACGCTTCTCTACCTGCACATAGCCTCGATCTTGGATCGTGGAGATAATCGCAGCATAGGTCGATGGTCGGCCGATTCCCCGCTTCTCTAGCTCTTTAACCAAACTAGCTTCAGTGTATCTAGCCGGCGGCTTGGTGAAGTGTTGTGTCGGGATTAGAGCTTCTAAATTCAGCACTTCTCCGACAGTCATAGCGGGCAAAACGCCATCATCGTCTTTTTTGGCTAGCACCGGCTGAACGCGTTGATAACCGTCAAACACAATTACTCGTCCACGGGTGCGCAATTCGTAGTCACCAGCATGAATCACCACACTGGTACTCAAAAATTTAGCTGGTACCATCTGGCAAGCCACGAATTGGCGCCAAATCAAGGTATATAGGCGCTCCGCATCACGGTCAACACCGCTGATTTGCGTTGGCTTAACGTTAACATCGGATGGGCGAATCGCTTCGTGCGCCTCTTGCGCACCATCTTTGCTTGAATAGGATAGCGGCGAACTGGGTAAATATTTTTTACCGTATTCGTTATCCACAAAAGCTCGACAATCCGCTACAGCACCTTTACTCAAGTTGGTTGAGTCAGTACGCATATAGGTAATATAGCCCGCCTCATAGAGTCGCTGAGCTAACATCATCGTCTTCTTAACACCAAAGCCTAAGCGTGTACTCGCTGCTTGCTGCAAAGTTGAGGTTATATATGGAGCTGTCGGCTTAGTGGAGGTCGGCCGCTCATTAATTTCAGCAATTTTGTAGTCGGCCGAATCAAGGTACGCTACCGCAATATCGGTCTCTTCTTTTGTGATAGGTTTAAAGTTCTCGCCCTTAAATTTGCGAACTTCAAAGTTAATTGCATCTTTTGCCTTGGTTTTTAAATCAGCAAATAGATCCCAATATTCTTCTGGGATAAAGGCTCGAATTTCACGCTCGCGTTCGACCACTAGCCTCAGGGCAACCGACTGTACGCGGCCAGCCGATAAGCCTCGTGCAATCTTGGCCCACAATAGCGGCGACACCATGTAGCCGACAACACGATCCAAAAATCGTCGCGCTTGCTGAGCTTGAACTCTAGCCATGTCTACCGGGCCAGGATTTTCAAACGCCGCATGAATAGCGGTTTCAGTAATTTCGTTAAACACCACTCTACGATATCGTGATGGGTCGCCGCCGATCGCCTCTTGAAGGTGCCAGGCTATTGCCTCACCCTCTCTGTCCATATCCGTCGCGAGGTAGATGATGTCGGCGTCTTTGGCTAGCCTTACCAGCTCATCAACCACCTTTTCTTTGCCTGGCAAAATCTCATAACGCGCTTCCCAGTTTTTTTCTGGATTAATGCCCATTCGATTAATCAGTTGAATCTTGCTTTTTTTCTGACGATGAATGATTTTTGCTTCAGGAGACAATTTACGTGTGATGGCAGACTGGCGCGCGCGCTCTTTGGCATCAACAGGCTTTCTATCGCCACCACTGGTAGGCAAATCCCGAATATGACCAACGCTGGATTTCACAATGTAGTCGTCGCCGAGATATTTGTTGATCGTCTTCGCCTTTGCTGGCGACTCGACTATGAC
>JAFMHC010000007.1:42862-55550 GCA_017854775.1 Gammaproteobacteria bacterium
TAAAGACTTACCCATTTTTTATTGCTTAACTCTATTTCTTAATTGCTTAATTGCTTAATTGCTTAATCATGGTGCATCAAAGCCTGAAAGCGACTGGCAAGCAGACAAAGTTAACATGAGGTGTGTGTTGAGTATCCACAATAAGCTGCGGACAAACAAGGCTTAGTGTATTGCGGGTAATAATTCCTCGCTGACGACCATTTCAGCCCATTCTGCGATTTCGGCAAAACCAGGCCGATTACTTAGCACCATTAACACTACCCATTTTATATGGTCAAAGGTGACTTCGGTAGACTCTAGAGCCATGACTCGGTCAATTACGGTCTCTCGAGAAAGTTGGTCGAGCAACCCGGCGTTCACCAATCGTATTAATAATGACTGCCCTTCAGATTTCAAGCGAGCGGCTTCGGCGGAAGTATAAAACCGAATGGAACTAGTCGCCTGAGACTGCCATGTAAGCTCGCTTTGATCGCGTTCGCAAAAATCCAATAGACCCTCAAGCCAAACGAATGCTTTGCTAACCTCGTCATCCGGAAAGCCGGCACTCACTAACTCTTTGGCCAACTCGTCTTGTCCGGGTTCAAATGAGCCACCGTCAATGATGTAATTTTCAAAGAGGTAAATGAGTACTTCAAGCATATCTTCTTTCATTTTAGTCTCTCAAGCCTGACCGGTTAACGGCCGATTCAGGATAATTTTACGTAACCACCATCATTGGCAATTGCCACAGCCCCTATGAGCTCCAGCTCTAGCAGCATGGATGAAACTTCGGCCGAGGTCAATTGACTGCCTAAAATTATATCGTCTACCGAGGTTGATTCGGCCGAAATATATTGCAACAAGGGGTTCCCCTTGACTAAGTCCTCAACCGGCTTTAACCGTGGCTCATCATTGTCGTTGGCACCTTGCAAGAAGCGAAAGAGCGGCTCAGATAGACAGTGAAGCACATCATCGCTCGAACTCACCAACGCAGCCCCCTGCTTAATTAATTGGTGAGAGCCACGATATTGTGAGCTCAGCGCTGAGCCAGGCACAACCATAACATCTCTATTTTGCTCCATCGCCAAGCGCGCAGTGATCAAGGTGCCGCTACGCTCCGCCGCTTCAACAATAACTACACCATAAGATAGGCCACTAACGATACGGTTTCGCTGTGGAAATGTATGTCGAGCTGGCTTAACTCCGAGTGGGTACTCAGACACCAATAGGCCTTGAGCAGAGAGCTGCTCAAACAAGGCCCTATGCCGCGATGGGTAGATAGTATCTAAGCCATTGCCCAAAACAGCAATACTAGAACCGCCTGCGCCTAATGCCGCTTGGTGCGCGATGCCATCAACGCCAAGCGCCATGCCGCTAGTCACTACCACGCCTAAGCTAGCCAGATCATGGCTGATAGCGCGCGTAATCTTGTCGCCAATCGGTGTAGGCCTGCGTGAACCTACAATCGCAACCTGAGGCTCATTCAGCAGTGCAATGTCACCGATAGAAAATAACGCCAGCGGCGGGTCCGGTAGCTGCCGCAACATTGCTGGATAGCGCTGATCGCTTATGGTAATTAAATGATGCAAATCTTGTCTAAGCCAATCAAGGTCTGCGTCGAGCATCGACTTTTCCACTTCTGATGTCGAGCTTCGTTGGCGACCAGAAACAATTACTCGAACCTGCTCCTCAGGCGCAGCTAACGCTAGCTCAGGACCGTTGAAATAGACAATTAGTTGCCGCTTTTGTGCGGTACTCCAGCGCCGATCACGAATAAGCCGACACCACCAAATATTGGCCGATTCATCCGACGCCTTCTGTTTGGTATCTTGAGTATTTTGCAGCGCATTAAAAAAACAATCCTGTTGCATATCAATGACCCTCCGTGGTCATAACAAAATAGGCGCTAAGTCAATTTAGCGCCGCAATAAAAATTTACATACTGAGGTCCCACAGTATAAATCCGCAAACCATAAATCAGCCTGAAGCGCCATGCACGTCAGGCTGAATACTTACTCTGCGTTCGGGCTCATCACAACGTCACCCGGCGTCACCTGACGGTTCGAGTCGGTGATTATCGCGTAGCTAACCTTTTCAAAGGTTCTAAACACCAAGGCAAGACCGATATTTTCTTCCGGTATGAAATATTTCTCACCGGTAAACGGGTCTTTCTTTGGTATTTTCTGACTTCGAACTCTCAGCACATCCCCAGATCGGATATTCTCTCGTTCGCCTAAATTAATCGCTACGATAGATAATGGCCCAAGCTCAGTCGCCTTATTCGGGGCATCCAAGATAACGCCGCGAACCTTATCATTCTGTGGCGCTCTAGGAGTGAAGAATGGTAGGGCTTGCTCTACGAGAATCGGCCTCAAACGGTCTCTAATATTGATATCCTCATAACTTGAGGTAATAGTTAACCGAGCTGGATCTCCTTCTTTAAGCAAGTTTGCGTCGCCTAAATGAACCGCCTCCCAACCCAAGCTTTCACCGCTGACGGGGTCAACAAAATGACGTCCAGGCTTAAATACACGAAACTTCTGGATCGATTGGTCCTGAATTCCGCGCGCGTAAAATTGATCATATTTACCCAGTATCAGGCGGTTGTTATACCCATCTACAACATATGGAGCCGTTTTCATTTCATTAGCATCCGTGACTAACGGTGACTTAATGTACGGCCCGATGGCCGCCGGATCGACCAGTGGAATGGCGTCGGCATAACGCGTGACGCGAAGTGACGGCGACAACTTAACTGTTTCGCGACGTAGCGATTTAAGTAGCGGACGACCGTCCACGAAAGTTAACACTAATACGTCACCTGGATAGATTAAATCAGGGTTTTCGACTTGAGGATTACCTTGCCAGACTTCAGGCCAGCGCCATGGGTCACGCAGGAATTTTGCTGAAATACCCCAAAGTGTATCGCCTGTTACGACGGTATAACGATCAGGGTATGAATCGGCCAGCAAAGAATCAGTTGCGGCATTACTGTTTACCCCAACACTTATAGTCAACGCCAATGCAAAAACCGCTTGTAGGGAGCGGCGAGTCGCACGTTTAACAATCTGGTAAAGCCTATTACGTTCAGCCACAGGCGTTCCTTGAGGTTTCGATGTCTTGATATTTGCTTTAATTATTATCATTATTTTTTGCCTAGCGGTATAGGCTTAGCTGGTTAGGCTGCATTTGCTTACTTAAATTTCAACTTCAATTATAGCTATCGTGACAAATACTGCATTAACTATAAATTAGACTAAAACAAGCTTCACACTTTTGGTTTTCGTGGCATGTAGCCTACGATTCGAGCATAATACCTACAATCGAACGGCAGAACGCATTACATGCCCTTTGTTTAAACTCAAATTAACTATTTCATTAATTCTTATATTAACTATTTCACTCAACTTTTGTTCCAACTAGGTTCTAGTTAGCTCTTGCTAACAGCAAATCACTAGATAAAGCACTCATTAGAACTATATATAGTGTCTATAGATTAGTTCTCAAATACGCGTCTAAGCAAGTCTGAAACGCAAATAGTATAGCTTATTTAGTATGTTACGCGAACATTGTAGAATACAGTTTACGTTATTTTAACCCTAAACTGGAAGCAAATTTAAGTATTAGTGATACAAACCCAGGTATTGTGAGCCCTCGAATGGCCATTTTAGAAATCTTAGTTTACCCCGATCAGCGCCTTAGAACCGTGGCAAAACCAGTTGATATCGTTGACGATTCAATTCGCCAGCTGGTCAAAGACATGACTGAAACCATGTACGACGCTAATGGCATCGGCCTAGCGGCGACTCAGGTCGATGTGCATAAGCAAGTTATTGTTATGGACCTTTCTGAGGAGCGTAATCAACCAAGAGTCCTTATTAACCCAAGGATTATCGAACAAGAGGGGGAGCAAGAGTATGACGAAGGCTGCCTATCAGTTCCAGAGTACTATGCTCCGGTAAAACGAGCCGAGAGTATCAACATAACAGCCTTGGATGAACAAGGCGAAATTTATCAACTTGAGGCCGAAGGCTTATTAGCAGTGTGTATTCAACATGAAATGGATCACCTAGCCGGCAAAGTATTCGTCGACTATTTGTCGCGCCTAAAGCAGGATCGCATCAAGAAGAAGATGGTTAAGCGTGCTCGCAGCAATGATTAGTATTGATCAAACGCTAAGAAACCTCAGCATAAACTGGACTAAAAGAGTAGATCTACATTAATGAAAATTATTTTTGCCGGCACCCCTGATTTTGCTGTAGCCGCTCTCAAAGCGCTGTCAAGAGAACACGAAATCGTCGCGGTCTTCACTCAGCCGGACAGAAAATCAGGTCGAGGTAAAAAGCTCACGGCACCTCCGGTCAAGCAATTTGCCTTAGAAATCGGCGTGCCAGTCTTTCAACCGACCAGCTTAAAAAACCAGGTCGAATTGATACAAGGCTTAAATGCCGAGATTATGGTTGTCGTCGCCTACGGCATGCTGCTGCCACAATCGATCTTGGATATTCCGCCGCTCGGTTGCCTCAACATCCATGCGTCACTACTGCCTCGTTGGCGCGGCGCTGCACCAATACAGCGAGCCATCGAGGCGGGTGACAGCCAAACGGGAGTAAGCATCATGCGCATGGAATTGGGCCTTGATACTGGACCGGTTTTCAATACGCTGACAATTGACATCAGCAAATCAGATACCAGCCAAAGCCTACATGACAGCCTATCTGCATTGGGCGCGAAGGGCGTTTGTGAAACCCTCTCAGCGCTGCAAGTTGACCCAGATTTAGTGCCGGCACCTCAAGATGACACACAATCGAACTATGCAAAAAAAATAGGCAAGGCAGAGGCCGAGCTCGATTGGAACAAGTCTGCGCGTTACCTGCATCAGCAATTAAGAGCCTTTATCCCGTGGCCAGTCAGCCAGACTAGGCACAATCAAACCAGACTGAGGATATGGCAGGCCAGCGTTCTAAGTGAGCAGCCGTCAGCGCCCCCTGGAACAATCGTTGCCTGTAGCGACTTAGGCGTCGATGTGGCCTGCTCTGAAGGTATTTTGCGCATAGAGAAGCTGCAACGCGATGGCAGCAAACCGATGTATTACTCAGATTTTCGCAATGGCTATAGCTTGTCTGTTGGCGATAGCTTAGCTATAGATAAAGGAGAAAATGGAAATGGCTAAGCATCTCAATTCACGCGCAGCGGCGGCCAAGTTAAGCTGGCAAATCATTGACAAAGGCCAGTCACTCGACATAACGGTCTCTGGCTTTTTTGAAAACAACACATACTCGCCACAAGACCGAGGTTTTATTCAAGAGTTGGTTTACGGGGTATGCCGTTGGTATGGCGAGCTTGATGCCGTCGCTGCAACATTGCTGCGTTCACCAATTCGCAATAAAGACCGAGTGGTCCATTTTGTGCTATTGGTCGGTTTGTATCAGTTGCGCCACCTTGACACAGCCGAACATGCGGGGGTTGCTGAGACAGTCTCTGCCTGTAAGCAACTCGATAAACAATGGGCTAAAAATGTAATCAATGGCTGCTTGCGTAACTATTTACGTGCGCCAAGTGAGATGGACGAGAATATCGATCTATTAAGCCATCCAGAATGGATCAGCCAAGCGATTAGAAAAGCCTGGCCAGAGTACGTAGACCTTATTCTTACCGCCAATAACCAACGCCCACCAATGTGCCTAAGGGTTAATCGTCGACAAAACACCCGTGATGAGTATCTTGTTGTTCTTGCCGACGCCGACATAGATGCAAAGGCGGATGAAAATACGCCGGATGGCATAATTTTAAACTCCCCTTGTGCGGTCACCGCGCTGCCAGGCTTTGAGCAGGGTTCATGTTCAGTTCAAGATACCGCTGCGCAAATTAGTGCCGACTTGCTTGATGTCAAAACTGGCATGTCGGTATTAGATGCTTGCGCCGCACCAGGAGGGAAAACCGCACATATTCTTGAACGCTGTGACAATAACATCGAAATGCACGCGTTGGATATTTCAGAACGTCGCTGTCATCAGCTTCATTCAACACTTGATCGTCTCGACTTGAATGCCGATATATTCACCGCTGACGCCAGCTTAGAGCCAAGCTGGCCGGCGCCGAAAAGCGGCTATGATCGTATTTTGATCGACGCGCCTTGCAGTGGCCTAGGAGTGATTCGCCGCCATCCAGATATAAAACATCATCGACGCCCTAGCGACATTGACGCACTTGAAAAAACTCAAACAGGACTACTTGATAACCTTTGGTTACATCTTAAACCTGGCGGTATCATGCTCTACATGACATGCTCAGTATTGCCTAGGGAAAACCAGCAGCAAATCACTAAGTTTATAGCGCGAACAAACGGTGCTATGCTAATCGATGTGCCGCACCCCAATGCGCTTACTCTAGATCATGGAGTGCAAACGTTGCCGGGGCTGCATAATATGGACGGGTTTTACTATTGCCTATTACAAAAACAGTAAACGACTTAACCGCATAAACGTGTGCACGCAAGATTGAAATTATGTTGACGGCCACCAGACAACCCACTGCTATGTTCAAAATACTGGTAGTTTTGTTGGTGCTGAGTGCAATATTGATTCATAGCATTGGAGTGGCTAGTGCGCAAAGTATTCGTTACGACAGCCGCGGTTTGAAAATAGAATTATCCGATGATGTGCAAGCAGCCATCGATAGCGGCGTTACACTCACGTTTGAAAGCCAATACGCACACGCTAAACACTTTATTTTATTTGACTGGCATACCGAGTTCGCCAGTCACCAGTTTGAAGTAATTCGTCATACCTTATCGAATCGCTATTTGGTGTATGAAAACAACAAAGTTGAGCCACGTATTTTCAGCTCGACGCGCGAGACCATGACCTATATCAGTAAGGCATCACTTAGCTCTTTTTCGAAATACATCGCTAAACATCAAGCACAACAAATTCATTCATCATCTGAACATAAAATGAGATTACGCTTGAGTAAAACTAAACTCCCCGGCCCCATGCGCTTAACCGCATTTATCGCAAGCGACTGGGACCTAGACTCTGGCTGGACGTCATGGCAATCAGATCAATTGTAAAAAAAATATCATCGCCACTTCCGGTAATTACGGTTTGCACCGGTTTATTGTTCGCCTTGAGCTACCTTATTGTAAGGTCACTTAGCGATGACGCCTCAGGCGAATTACAGTTTTGGATCACGATTATCGGTAGCCTTGGTATTGCCATACTCGTATTCTTTTTAGCCAGTAACGGCTACACGCTACTAAGCCAATATAGGCGCAACGAAATCGGTTCGATACTGACCGCTAAAATGGTGGTGATCTTCTTCTTTCTAACGATGATCCCATTTTCACTAATCTATTTTTTCTCGATACAATTTCTCAATAAAGGTGTCGATAGTTGGTTTGATGTTCGCATTGAGCAAACCGTCAAAGACTCTTTATTACTTAGCCAGTCAGCATTTGAAGGCATTAAAGAAGAAGTGATCAGTGATGTTGAAAAAATCGCAATTAACATACGAGAAAAACAGCTTGACTCGACCGTTGAACTATTAGGCCTGATTCGCGAGTTGCGCGCGATTAACGGGTTTACCGAATTGTCCATTTATACTGACGACGGCAGAATGCTGGCCTTTTCAAGCAGCCATGAAACCAACCTCCTGCCCAACACGCCGAGCGACGAGGCCTTCTCTGAATTAAGGTTAAATCAAACCTACACTCAGCTTGAGCCGATCTCACCGACCATGCAGCAATTTCGTGTCGTCGCGCCAATAGGTGGCAACCAATTAGGCCGCCAGTTTTATGGCGTACAGGCGATAAAACTACTGCCGCTACGATACGCGACCTTGGCCAGCAGCGTAGAAACAGCAAGCAATCAATACGCACAAATGGTGTTTGCTCGCGGCCCCTTAAAATTCAGCTTAATTGTAACCTTGAGCCTTATCTCGCTCGCCAGCTTGCTGTTTTCAATTCTAACCGCGGTATATTTGTCGCGTAGGTTAGTTGCCCCAATCTCGAATCTAGCGTCGGGTACTCAAAAGATCGCTGAGGGTAACTACGGCTCTCATCTGCCTGTTACCAGCTCCGATGAACTTGGAATTTTAACCAAGTCTTTCAACAACATGAGTAGCAAAATCAGCGAGGCTCAGCAAATTGCTCTAGCGAGTCAAACTGAAACCGAGCAGCAGAAAGGGTATCTAGAAGCGGTGCTGACAAACTTGTCATCGGGCGTTTTTTCTTTCGACGGGGAGTCGCGACTACAAATTTGCAATAGCGCCGCAAGCGAAATACTGGGTTTGGAACAGGACACACTTTTAAGTAAAACCGCCGAGCAACTATGCCAACCAGAGCATCACGCTAAACAGTTTTTTGAACTGATTAACGCCGGCATTAAGTCGAAACAAAATAACTGGCAAGACGAGCTGACCCTGCTGGGTACACATGGTCGGCAAATGTTAATAATTCGTGGCACCGTATTGCGCCTAAATAACGACTTATTCGAGGTTAACACTCAAGTAATTAAGCCGATTGAGAACTACGTGATCGTGTTCGATGACGTTACCAATCTGATTCAAGCACAACGAGATGCCGCTTGGGGCGAAGTGGCTCGGCGCCTTGCGCACGAAATTAAAAACCCACTGACTCCTATTCAACTCTCGGCCGAACGTATAAAACTCAAATTGTATGACCATGTAGACGGCGAACTACAAGAAACTTTAGAGCGCAGCACTCGCACCATCGTCCAGCAAGTAGAGTCAATGAAAGAAATGGTCAACGCATTCTCAAGCTATGCGCAACCAGTAAGAGCAAAATTAGCCCCGCTCAACATAAATCAGCTAGTGCGCGATGTGGTCGAGCTGCATAGCTCACATCTTCACCAGATTGAGATAACACTTAAACTTGACGACAACGTACCAAAGATTAAAGCCAACGCGTCAGCCTTACGTCAAGTGCTCAATAACTTGGTCATTAACGCTAGCCACGCGCTGGAAAAAACAGCGCAGCCAATGATCACAATTTCGACCCAGATGGCGGCAAAAGTCACCGGCGAATATATTGATTTGTTAGTCGAGGATAATGGCTCCGGTATTCCTGAAGACATTCGCGAATCATTATTCGACCCGTATGTTAGCTCCAAGGCAAAAGGGTCGGGTTTGGGTTTGGCGATTGTGAAACGCATCGTCGAGGAACACAGCGGTTCAGTTTGGGCTCGTCAAGGCAGTAACGGCGGCACAGCAATGCACTTAAGGCTGCCAATAAATGCAATGAAAACCTACCGTGGCAATCGCCGCCAAAATAGTTTACATTCAATCGACATCAACCCAGCCCAAACAACCGATTAACTGATGGCTTGCCAGAAAAATAAAGTTGTCATTCTAGGTGTTTAACAGCTTTGGTATTTAACAGCTTTGCCGTGTCGATAAATGTCTAAATTCAACCAACAACCTTCTTTCTTAACTGCGTGAATAGTTCGATGAATAGTTCGATGAATAGAGACCGTCAGCATATATTAGTGGTCGATGACGAACCGGATATTCGTAATATCCTACAAGACATCCTGCAAGACGAAGGCTACAACGTTAGCGTCGCCGAAAACGCCGACCAAGCACGCATACGCTTTAGAGAGGACCAGCCCAATCTAGTGTTACTCGACATTTGGATGCCCAAAGAAGATGGCATTTCGGTACTTAAAGACTGGGTTGAAAACCAAATACTAGGCGACACTCCAGTAGTTATGATCTCAGGGCACGGCACGGTAGAAAATGCGGTTGAAGCGGTAAAATTAGGCGCTTACGATTTTCTCGAAAAGCCATTGTCAACCGGCAAGCTATTACTTAGCGTCGAGCGCGGTTTAGAAAACGCCTCCTTACGTGAAGAAAATAAACAACTGAAGTCACGCCTAAAGTATAACTCGCCGATGATTTCCAATAGTGATTCGAGCCGCGAGTTACTGCGCCATATTCAATTATTAGGCCCCACAGACAGTTGGATATTTATCACTGGCGAGTCAGGCTCTGGCAAACATTTAGTGGCACAAAAAGTACACGAGAACAGCCCACGTTCGAACGCCGCATTTGTAGAACTCAATTTAGCCGCAATGCCCAGCGACGGTGTCGCACAGGCATTGTTCGGCAGTGAAGCAGATGGCAAAGTGGTGCTCGGCAGATTTGAACAAGCCAAAGGTGGCACTTTATTCATTAATGAAGTGCTCGGCCTGAACATGGAAACACAAAATATGCTTTTGAGTGCTCTGCAAGAACGTCAATTCTTGCGTCTCGGGGGCAATGAATATATTGAACTAGACGTTCGAGTCATCGTGACTACCAGCGGTAACCCGCAAAAAGCAGTCAACGAAGGCAACTTCAGCGAAGACCTATACTACCGCCTAAACGTGATCCCAATTCAGGTGCCTGCACTTCGCCAACGCAGCAAAGATTTGCCTGAGTTAATCGAGCTATTTATCGAAGATGTCGCCAGCAAAAATCAGTTAGAAGTGCCAACCGTAACCGGCGATGCAATGAGCGCACTAATCGACTATAAATGGCCTGGCAATGTGCGCCAGCTGCAAAACATAATTCAGCGCCTATTAGTTTTGAATAATGGCGATGCTATCAGCCTTGCCAGCGTGAAATCAGCGCTCGGCGGAGACATTGATATGCGCCAAAAAACAGCTCAATTACCTGACTATTTCGACAGTGATATGCGCAAAGCAAAAGAAGAATTTGAACGCGCTTACCTAACCCATCACCTCGCAACGGTCGAGGGCAATGTGAGCCAGCTTGCTAAAAAAGTAGGGCTCGAACGAACTCATTTATATCGAAAACTCAAGAGTCTCGACATCAATGCTCGCGACGCTAAATAACGTCTTAGATCAGTGCTAAAGTCAGTATTAAAGTAGACGCATAATGAAAATTCTAATCTTAGGTGCTAGTCAAGTCGGTGTATCAATTGCCGAGGTACTGGTTGGTGAAGAGAACGATGTTACCGTTGTAGACGTCGATAGTGATGCCTTGCAGGCGCTACAGAATCGACTCGACATTCGCACCGTCATCGGCAGTGCGGCTCACCCTTCAGTGTTACGAACAGCGGGCGCCGAAGACGCGTCGCTGATTTTAGCCGTTACCGACAACGACCAAGTTAACTTAGTTGCCTGTCAAATTGCTGAAGCTTTTTTCGCCACCCCCACTAAGATCGCGCGCCTGCGCTCAAACGAGTATTTAAACAACCCTGAGTTATTCACCAACGAATCAGGCTTTCATGTCGACGTTGTTATATCACCTGAAAAAATAGTTCGCGACCACATTACTCGCTTAATCGAGTTCCCCGGAGCTTTGCAAGTACTCGACTTTGCCGATGGATTAGTTCAATTAGTCGGTGTCAAAGCTGTTGCTGGGGGAGCACTAATAGGCTGTCCGCTGGAAGAACTGAAGGACCATATGCCCGGAGTCGAAACACGCGTTGCGGCTATTTATCGCGACGGCGAAGTTATTACACCTAAGTCTGAAACTGTTATTAGAGAAGAGGACGAGGTATTTTTCGTTGCCGCACGTGAACACATCCGCAAAGTTATGCGAGAGATGCGTGGGCTGAGCGATAAAACCAAACGTATTTTTATTGCTGGCGGCGGCAACATAGGCTTAAATCTGGCACGCGAATTGGAACGCAAGGGGTATAGCGTCAAATTGATTGAGGTTAAAGCCTCTAGGGCTGAGAAGATTGCAGAATCAGTTGGTAACACCATTGTGCTCAATGGCGATGCGGCCGATGCTAGCCTGCTGCTGCAAGAAAATATCGAAGCCGCAGACGTCTTTTGTGCGGTTACCGAAAAAGATGAAATCAATATTTTATCGGCTAACTTGGCCAAACAGTTAGGCGCCAAGCGCGTTATGGCATTGGTCAACAAACCGGCCTACGTAGAGCACTTACAACATAAAGATATCGACGTTATAATCTCTCCTCGAATTGCTACTATAGGTAGTGTATTGGCGCATATTCGCCGCGGTGATGTAGTCGCGGTACATTCGCTAAGGCGTGGTCGCGCCGAAGCCATTGAAGCGATTGCGCATGGCGATGCCAGCTCATCAAAGGTAATTGGTAAGGGAGTTCGACAAATCCCATTTCCAGAAGGCACCGGTGTTGGCGCGATTGTACGTGATAAGCAGGTGATTATTCCTGATAAAAACACCATCATCGAACCCGAAGATCACGTCATTGTCTTTATGGACGATAAATCGTGCATCGCCGATGTCGAGGCCTTATTCCAAGTCTCAGCAACATTTATCTAGCAATTAGAAACGGAGCATAAGGGCCGAAAGATGCAATATCAAACCGTCCTAAAAATTCTAGGAGTCCTGCTGATTATTTTCAGCGTTACGCACCTAACACCGCTACTGGTCTCGTTGATTTATAGCGATGGCAATAGCGTTCCATTTATGGTGTCATTTTCGGTCACTCTGCTTACCGGATTGATGATGTGGGCTCCAGTTAGGCGCAGTAAGCGTGATTTACGATACCGCGACGGTTTCTTAGTTGTGGTTCTTTTTTGGACTGTTCTAGCGACCTTTGGCGCTCTACCGTTTCTATTTTCGAGTCACCATTCCTTAAGCGTCACCGATGCGTTTTTTGAATCAATGTCAGGTCTCACTACCACTGGCGGCACTATTCTCACCAACCTTGACACGCTACCGCAGTCAACGCTTTACTACCGCCAACAAT
>JAFMHC010000126.1:0-8650 GCA_017854775.1 Gammaproteobacteria bacterium
AATTATGGGAACTCTTTCATTAGGCGGAAAAATAATACTGGCGAAAAATGTTCTTGAACTTACCCAACTTCCTGCAACAAATCAGGTGAGAACATGCGTAATGGTTGCATCTGCAATGCAAGCGTTTCTTTCTACAGAAGAATTACCTAAAGGGATACAATGTTTAGTTTTTGGTGGTGAAGCGCTCAAACTCTCATTAGTAGAGAAAGTGTATGCAAAAAATCCTGGGCTGCGCGTACTAAACGCCTATGGCCCTACAGAAGATACGGTTTATTCGACTATCGCCGAAGTTCCTTTGGGTACTCAAGTAATTACGATAGGCAAGTCTGTGCCCAACTCACGCGCGTATATTTTGGATGATACTTTGCAACCAGTTTCTACTGGAATACCAGGAGAATTGTATCTCGCTGGAAGTAAGCTTGCGCGAGGATATTTATACGATGAAGAGATGACCAAGGAGCGTTTTATCGAGATGGAACCCAGTCAGATGATTCCAGATAATAGATTATACAAAACAGGAGATTTATGCAGTTGGACAGAAAATGGTGAGATCGAATTTCTTGGTCGGGTTGACCAACAAGTAAAGATAAGAGGCTTCCGAATTGAATTGGAAGAAATTGAGTCGACATTGGAGTCGATGGAAGGTGTGGATGCGGCGGCTGCGGCGGCCATAGATGGTGACACGGGTCAGAAAATACTAGTCGTCTATGTTGTCAGTCGTAACAACTTGATAACGCAAGCGAAAATAAAATCCTATTTATCACAACGACTACCAAAATATATGGTTCCTCAAGTTGTGAAGCACCTAAAGGCACTGCCTTTTTTACCCAACGACAAACTTGATCGTAAGAAACTCGTGAATCTAGAAGGTGAGGTACATTTTGAGCAAGATATAGTTGCATCAAGTCCAAGTAGAGATGCAGTCGATAGTAGCCATATTATTAAACAACCTTTGCTAGGTTCAAATAATGAACAGCAAGCAGCGATATTGTCGATCATTCAGAGGCAGGTGGCATCGCTACTGAACTTAGGTGACCCAGCGAGGGTATTATTAGGCGATTCATTCGACAGCTTTGGTCTTGATTCTCTAAGCACATTGGAGCTTAGTAGTAGACTCAGTAAATTATTGGATCTAAAGTTACCAGCTCGTGTGATCTTTGAACATCCTACCCCTAATGCATTAGTCAATTATATTCTCAATATGAAGAGCAGTGGCTCTGACAAGCGTTCAGCAGACCAAATACCAAGCGAGGCTACTGACACTCTTGCTAGCTTCCAAACACATATGCAATCTAGCCACCCGACATTTCAGGCTGCGAAAGTGCCCTCATGGAGCGTTACTGATAAGAGCAAGTTGGTTCAAGAAGTCTTACGCATGGTGAACGACAATCGCAGAAACCCATATAGTAAAGTATTGCTAACAGGAAGCGGAACCAGAGGAATGGTTGGCGATGCCTACAATGATGAAGAGCAAGAAGCAATTATTTGGACGACCAACCTGTATCTCGGCCTGAACCGTGACAAAAAAGTCATTGAAGAAGCCTCAACCGCTTTAGCGCGATTTGGAACTGGAATGGGTACTTCTGCGGCAGCGTCAGGTATGACCAAACAACATCTGGAATTTGAAACAGAGTTTGCTGATTTAGTAGGAAAGCCTAGCGCTTGTCTGTTTCCGACAGGATACACCGCCAATGTTGGAGCTATCGCAGGGATTCTGGGGAAAAACGATGTTGTTGTTATAGATCAACTTTGTCATGCATCTATTGTTGATGGCGCTCGTTTATCTGGTGCAACTATTCGAACGTTTCAACACAACAGTCCCTCTGATTTGGAGGCTGTCCTTAAATCCGAAGTCTCACCCTATCACAGTATTTTAGTGGTGCTAGAAGGCGTATATAGCATGGGCGAAGGTGCGGCACCCGTTGCCGAAATCGTACGCATGGCAAAAAAATATAATGCTCTCGTGTTAGTCGATGAAGCACATTCTTTTGGCTTTTACGGTGAAAGCGGAGCCGGGATTTGTGCTGCGCAAGGCGTTACTGAAGAAGTTGACTTTATCATGACAACACTCAGCAAAGCCTTAGGAAGTCTTGGAGGTATTGTTGCGGCTAGTCAAGAGCACGTTGATCTTATGAAGTCGTCTTCTAGAGCTTACATCTTTCAGGCTTCAGTCAGCCCTGCGGATATGGCGGCAGCACTTACGGCATTACGTCGCCTCCGTTCGGATGATGCATTACGCGAACGACTATGGAATACAACGCGTTACATGCGCAAACGATTCGAAGACGCAGGATATGATTTAGGGACTGGAGACGGACCTATCGTCACTCCTCATTTTAGCGACAAGGATAAACTTTACGCAATCGTACAGAACTTATATAAGCGTGGCATTCAAACATCGGCAGTAACCTATCCAATTGTGGAAAGCGGACGAGGCCGCTTGCGACTCATCTGCTCTGCTGCTCATACATTGGAAGATGTGGACAAAACGATAGAAGCGCTTATTGAAGCGGAACGTGAAGTAGATGCGCAACTTGCTGCAATACTCCATGAAACAAGGGACTCAAACATAAGTAGGTCTGATATTGAGGATTGGGCGGATACATTTTCATCTTATCTAAAAAAATGGATAGCAAAAGTTTCTATTCCAACTCCTGACCTTGTAATAAATGTTAGCGTTTCTGAACAGTCTGAACCAGTTACAATTTTAGTTAAAGACGGAGGCGTAACATTGAGTGCTCAAAAGGATTGTAAATTGCCTTCTTGTTCGTTGCTTCTTACTGATAAAGCGGCAGTTTCAGCTTTGCAGTCATCTGATGTACAAGGATTGCTTAATAGTATAGGTAATGAAACTTGTATGCTAAACGGTCAAGTTGAACCATTTATATGGCTTATTGGTCGAATTGTAGATCAGCGATAGCGGAGTATAATAAGGGTTACACTCTCTAAGTAAAGCCCCCTATTCCCCCTAGATCAACATTGCTATTAGCGTGATTCGGATAGGCCAATTCGCTGACTCCTCTTAAGACAACTAGGTAGAGTGGCTTCTACTAGAGGCGTCTCTGCTTGGGTGATATGGCTGCGATAATTTTTGTCAAGCGTCCACTTTGCTGGAAAAATAACTATGGAATTACCAACAGAACTCGCTAACCTCCTGCAAATATTCGTCTAATTGAAATTACGTATTAACAAGAAAATATAGATATTAGAATCAGATGGTCATGAAACAATCAATTCTTTCATATGGTCGGCTATTCCTATCACTATTAAGCAATTCCATTAATAAAAAATCGGATACTACTTCAGCAAATGGTCAACTTATACGTTAGGCTAAATTTAGAAAATTTGATTCTTTGCTAGCGATCAAAAGCTAAACATATTTTTACCGCCAATGGATTTAACTTGACCACTCAAACGAAACTCTTCGGCGCTGCTTAGGGCACCGAGTACTTGTGGGTTAGTGTCTGTGGTCGCGAGGCACCGCTCACCACTTTCTAATCTTGCTATTACGATGCTCTTCTTCGGCTGGTTCGCTTTGTCGTAAATAACTGTGAAGGTTTCCATTTGCGCTGCACCCGATGCATTTTCTACTAGCTTGATCTGTTGCTCATTATCTAAACCAGCATCCAAATCAACCGGAGATAAATCCCAATCACTCTCGGGTACTTGGCAACTATAAATGCCCATAGAGTGCTTAGTTAAATACCAACCATTGGCATTCAATAAACCAAACTCGCTTTCATTCTCTCGCGCACGATTGATCATTTCGACAATGCCGTGCATGCTGTAATTATTACCGGGGCCACCAAAGTAAGGAAGGCCTCCGGTGAGACTAAGGCCACGAGCATCATCATGCGATATTCCAAATTCGTCGCAGGCGATCTGTACCGCCGAGGGAAAGCAGCTATAGATATCAAAAAATGCCATGTCATCGATGTTTTTATTGGCCATCGATAAGGCTGATTTAGCCATTGCATTCATCGCTGGTGATGAGTGCAAGTTTTCGCGCTGGCTGACATTCCATACATCATTAGCGTCGGCGCAGCCGTGTAAAAAAACCCATTTATCTTGGCTTATCCCCAGAGACTTTGCCTTGGCCACCGACATCAACATAACTGCTGCCGACTGATTGACGTTAATCATTGAATTCAGCAATTTGGTATAGGGGTAAGCAATCATACGATTGCTGTCGCTAGGATCGATCAGCTCTGTGGGGCTGCGCTCGGTTTGAAACCAAGCGTACGGATTACCACTTGCTACCTTAGTAAGCTCGGCAAACAGTTCACCGAGTTTTGTCCGATGGTCGTCGTGGCTACGTGAATAATGAACACGCAAAGCGTTTTCGAATAGTGGGTAAACATGCGCCGGTAGGTTCATGTCGTAGCGGCCTTCGTACTTTGAATTACCTGGACGGTCGTCGCCAAATGTTTCAGCTATGCCGCCGGGGTTGTCTTTCCATTTGCCTTTGGGTAGCAGTAACTTGCTCCAATGGTTAAAGCGCCGGCTCATATTATTTAACGCCTCGCCGCCGGTTAGCAGCACTGATTCAGTCTGACCGGTGGCTATCTGATTGGCGAAGTGATTGACTAAACGCTGCGGCGTATTCCCCCCAGTCTGAGTGTAAATTAATCTCTTCGGCGATATCTTTAAAAGATTGGCAACCGTTTTCGGCACGTTCTTATACATACCTGAAACGGGTGTTTTCACTTGCGCGGCATCAACCGTTAAGCCGGTTGACACTAACACATCTAATGAGCTTAAAAGATTGGCAACCCCGCTATCGTCTACCGCCGCACGCGCCGCCTCGGCCATCATTTCGACTGGGCTTAGGTTCAAACCACTTTGGGGCCGATCAGTAACTTGTCCGCAGGCAACCAGAACCGGCATTCTTTGTTCGTTCATAAGAGCATCTCGTTGACTAGTTTTATAATTATTCTTATCAAAATCAGTTTGCCAGATTCATCGCTAAGCATAGTGAAGAATCTATTTCTAATGATAAACTAAATCAATAAAATAAAAATTTGAGGAGACAACAATGCATTCGACCAGCCTAAGAGTCAATTTAGCCGATACCGTATTACGCCGAGCGCAACGCAACCCTGAGCGCACCGCGTTAATATTTGAAGGTAGCCAGCAAACATATGGTGAGTTTGCCTCGTTAGTTAGAAAACAAGCGACACTATTAAGAGAAAGTGGGGTTTGCTGCGGTGACCGCGTTGGCTTTGTCGGATTTAACCAACCGGCATTTCTTGAAACCTTGTTCGCTGCCAATGCCATTGGGGCGATTTTTGTGCCGCTTAATTTTAGGTTAACCGGCGAAGAACTTACCTTCATCATAAACGACGCAGGCATACACAGTCTAATCGTTGACGACGCCTTACAAGCGGTGGTCGAAAGTGTGCGAAAGCAGCTTTGTTGTATTAATTTGTTTAGCGCTGAGGGTACCTTTGATAACTGGAGATCGTTAATAGCAGAGCGTGGCGCGTCAAACGAATTAGCCGAAACAGTTATGGTACACAATGATGATGTCGCTCTTATCATGTACACCTCAGGCACTACAGGCTTGCCCAAGGGCGCGATGCTGACGCATGGAAATATAATGTGGAACAATATCAACGCGCACTTCACCTTTGCCTCATCGCGTGACAGCGTTAATCTAGTGGTCGCGCCGCTATTTCATATCGGCGGCTTAAACGTGCTGACTCTGCACTCATTCAGCTTAGGCTCAACCTTGCTACTGATGCGTAACTTTGACCCGAAAGCGGTGCTTGCTGCGTTCGGCGAGTACAAGGTAACTCACATGTTTGGCGCACCGGCGATGTTCCTATTCATGTCGCAGCATGAGGATTTTGATATGACTGATTTTAGCCATGTCGAAACCTTAGTCTGTGGTGCTGCCCCTCCTCCTGAGTCACTGCTTACCTTATACGAACAACGCGGTGTGGCGTTCTGCCAAGGCTATGGCTTAACCGAGACTGCGCCATTTGCGTCGTTCTTAACACCTGAATGGTCGTTGAAAAAATTAGGCTCTGCGGGTCAGCCGCCAATCCACAGTGACCTTCGAATTGTCGATAACAACAACAAAGTATTAGCGCAGGGAGAACGTGGAGAGATCTGCATTAAAGGCCCCAATATTATGAAGGGCTATTGGAATAGACCTGAAGCGACTGCCGAAGCGATTGATAAAGAAGGCTGGTTCCATTCAGGTGATATTGGATACTTGGACGAAGACGGCTTTCTATTTATTTGCGACCGCTTAAAAGACATGGTGATCTCAGGTGGCGAGAATGTTTACCCCGCTGAGGTAGAAAGCGTTTTATTCAAGCACCCGGCGATTTCTGAAGTTGCGGTGATCGGACTCGACGACGACAAATGGGGCGAAGCCGTTACCGCTGTGGCCGCGCTGAAAGATGGCTCATCGTTACACTTAGACGAGCTGCGCGAATTTGCCGCTCAACACCTCGCTAAATACAAGATACCCTTACGTTTGCACATCGTTGATCAACTACCGCGCAACCCTGCCGGCAAGGTTCTGAAATATGTTCTTAAAGAGCAATTAAGCTAATCTAAAAGAAAGGCTATGCGTAAAATTCACTAAACACTTGGATAAAACGATCAACCTCAGCTGCGGCAAGGCTATTAATGCCGGCCGCAGCAGCGCGTCCGCCACCGGTTTCAAATTGTCGGCAAATTTGATCAGCGCCTTGCTTGTTCGATAACGGAGCACGAACACTTACCAAATAATCGCCCTGTTGTTTCAGGGTGATCACCGCATGTGCTTTGTTCGGGGCTTGGTTGGCTAAATCGTTACCATAGACACCGCTAACTCGCCGCGCCCAAGCTTCGTTAGGCAGTTCAAATACCGCCGCATGATCTAGGTCAAAGCTTGGCTGCAACGCCGCTGCCTTAGACATATCTTGATGATAACCGCTTTCTAGTGTTTCAAAGGTAGCCGCATCATCGCGCATAAAACCAAAGGCGCTTGAATGCTGAGAGGTGTGTTTAAACAAATCAGCTGGGTCAAAATAAAGATCTTCTAATGCCGCACCATAACCGTTGTAGTTAAGATAAATACCTAAGTTCTCAAGCTGATCTAACTTGTCGGCACTCAATTCTAGTGGTTTGGCGATGCCCTGAGCACTGCGTTTTAAATTATCCCCAAAAGTACCAACAACAGCCCACTCTAAAAATCGACTGTCGAGATGCTGATTGATCAATAGTGAGGTGCAAACTTCAGCCGATGTATTAATCAACGCTTTCAAATTTGGGTGCTCAGGAATATCGCCAGCAAAATGATGATCGCAATAGAAAACCTCAGCACCGCTGCTCAATACACTTGCTAAACCTAGTCGATTTTTGTCTAACGAAACATCCAGCACGGTTACTTGATCACCGGCATTCGCCTCAACCCGCTCAAGTAAATTAATATCGCGCTTTACACCAGTAATCAATAGCGACTCTCGCGGCTCAGCCAAACGCAGTTGAGTGAGCGCGCAGATACCATCGGCATCACCATTAAAACAATCTATTACTTTCATCGACGGGTTCTAGGTAGAAAAATATTTTTACATCGTTAATTTATAAACGGACTAATAAGCTTTGAACTATAAGCCTTAAACTATAAGCTCTGATAGTAATCCATCAAAATTTTAGCGACTTCTGGTCGTGAAAACTCAGGCGGCGGAGCGATGCCGTTGCCTAATAGCTCACGAACTTTAGTGCCAGACAGAATAACAAAGTCTTCGAACTTATGGTCTGGCACGTCGCGCATCATCACCACTTTGTTCAGGATTTTTGAATAAGCCGTATGGTCTGCGTTAAAGATTTCGATTTCTAATGCACCTTCTGGTACTTTTTCATCGAAGATAGTTTGTGCATCAAAGGCACCGTAATAGTCGCCAACACCGGCGTGATCTCGTCCGATAATGAAATGGGTTGCACCCATGTTCTGACGAAAAAGTGCATGTAGGACGGCTTCTCTAGGCCCCGCATAAAGCATATCGAAGCCGTAGCCAGACACCATTACGCTATCGGCTGGAAAGTAGTTAGCGACCATCTCGCGGATTGATGCATCGCGTACGTCAGCGGGGATATCGCCTTCTTTCAGTTTGCCCAGCAACATGTGGATCACACAGCCTTGGGCGCCAGTCGCTTGCATTGCCATTTTGCACAACTCTTCATGCGCGCGGTGCATTGGGTTACGAGTCTGAAAAGCAACTATTTTTTCCCAACCAAGCTCAGCAATCTCAGCTCGAATTTGCACTGCGGTTCTAAAGGTGTCGGCAAAGTCGGTTTCAAAATAGCTGAAATTTAGCACTTGAATATCACCAGCAACGGCAATGCTGCCTTGTGATAAGAAAGCACTTACACCAGGATGCTCTGTTGATGTTGTGCCATACACTTGTTGAGCGATATCGAGTAACTCTTGTTGGCTAAACTCATCGATCGCGCTGACGGTTTGAATCGCGATTACCGGGTTACCGGCAACATTAGGGTCTAGCAATGCAATTCGGTCACCGACAACTATCTCAGCACTAACCTCAGAACTAACCTCAGAACTTTCGAGCAGGTTCATTACTGGCACAGGAAAAAACACGCCAGCCTCAGTTGTCAGTGAATCGGCTACCGATAGCGCATCGGCTTTGGTCAT
>JAFMHC010000126.1:8973-12295 GCA_017854775.1 Gammaproteobacteria bacterium
TTGAGGATAATGTCAACTTCTTCTTCTAGCGTCATTTCATCGGTATGCAGTGTAATTTCAGGATTCAGTGGCGCCTCATAGGGATCGTCGATACCAGTGAAATTTTTGATTTCACCTGCACGCGCCTTCTTGTAAAGACCTTTTGGGTCACGGCCTTCAGCACACGCTAATGCACAATCAACGTGCACCTCAATAAAATTATAACCACCATCGCTATGCAGCTGACGAACTTCGTCTCGGTCTGCTCGGTATGGGCTAATAAAGCTATTCAGGGCAATGATGCCGGTGTCGCAATAGAGTTTAGATATCTCGCCTATACGACGAATATTTTCTGTGCGATCTTCAGCTGAAAAACCAAGGTTTTTATTGATACCCAAGCGAATATTGTCACCGTCTAAACGGTAACTTAGCTTGCCTAGTTTATGCAGCGCCTTTTCAACAGCAACCGCGACAGTACTTTTTCCGCTACCAGAAAGACCAGTGAACCAGAGGGTTACGCCCTTCTGCCCAAGTCGATTAAATCTATCGGCACGAGTCACATCGCCGCCTTGCCATACTACATTGGTTGCTTTTTGTTCAGTCATAATAGTTATTTGAGTAAAATTTAAATTTGATTTGGTGCTGTTATTTAATGCTTTTACGAAAAGTTCTTGTACTTAAGCGTTCTTATAAAGAGTTCCATAGAGGATCAAGTCTGAGCACTGTTCAATCGTTTCGAATAGGTTCAGCGACTCATCGCGAATCAAGTTCGCGCCCCAAGAATTACAGATGCCTATGATTGAATAAGCAATAAAGTGGGTATCAATATCCGCTCGCAAAACACCGGCTTTGATTCCCTCGGTCAACGTAGCTTCTAAAAGCCTGCGATAACTGGTCCCGAGCTCTTTGATTCGACTACGCCGCTCAACGGGCAAATACAAACGTTGCTCGTTATGCACCTTCATAGCGCTGTCTTTGTGAGAATAATTAGTCAGGTGCGAGGTAATAATGGCCATCATCTTGGCCTCGAACGGCTGATCTTTGGCGCATATCTTCTTCATCCGTTCGACATAAACATCAAAGCCGTATTCACATACCTCTTGTAGCGCTTGCTCTTTTGACTTGAAGTAATAATACAGACTGCCTTGCTGGATACCCATTTCCTTAGCGATATCGTGAGTCGTCGCGCCATGAAAGCCTTTCTTAGCAAAAACTTTGGCCGCTGCCTCTATCGCCAACAATTTCTTATGCGCATATTTCTTCGGCTTTTGCACAGCAGACAAGTCCGCTTCGCTAGCGGCTACCGCACTCTTGGCTGCGGGATCTTTAGCTACGGGGCTTTCGGCTAAATTATTAATGTTGTCTTGGTGAGTCATTGCGGCATTATAACCAAGCGATATTATTTTTCTATAGCTCTATAGAAAATATTATAAACTATTTAATTATCACCTTAGATCAATTAGTTATATCCACTGCATTATTGAAAGCTCTTTATTTAATTATCATTTATAATTTAGTTACGATGATCATATCGATATAGATCACGCTAAACCCTAAGATTGACTAAACCTTTTCAGATAAACCTAAATGACTAAGCTCAGCATAAGCCAACTGCATATATACCCAATTAAGTCAGCCAGAGGTATCAGCCTAGAAACCATGCAGCTTAATCGAAAGGGCCCTGAGTGTGATCGGCGTTGGATGGTGATCGATCATGACAATAGTTTTATTACTCAACGCAATTCCCCTAAGCTGTGTTTAATTAACACCCAACGGATTGATGGCGGCTTATTGATTTCAGCCGATGGCGCAGGGCGATGCAGCTTGCCGACAGGTGGTTTTGCATCAAAGGATTCGTCAGTTTGGGGAACCGATGTACAAGGTCAAGATTGCGGCGATCAAGCCGCCGATTGGATAAGTTCGTTTCTCGGCAAGAAGTGCCGAATCATCTATATGCTCGATAATTATTCACGACTGGTTGACACTGAGTTCTCCAGTCAAAATGAGCAAGTTGGATTCGCTGATGGGTTTCCGCTACTGATTACAAGTGAAGCATCACTTGATGATTTTAATTCAAAGCTTGGTAATTCAAAGCTTGGCGATTCTGAACTCAATGATGAGAACGATTTTAAGATCGGCATGAACCGATTCAGGCCAAATATTGTTATCACTGGCAATGCGGCATGGGCCGAGGATCAGTGGCAGAAAATTGCTATTGGCGATATCGAGTTCTCATTAGTGAAACCATGCTCTCGCTGTATTATTCCGTCGATTGATCCGCAGACGGCCAACAAACAAATGCAGGTCAATCAGACTCTACTAAAATATCGTCGTCGTGATGGAAAAACCTATTTTGGTCAAAACGCGTTATACGACCGCTTGGGAACTATCAATGTTGGCGACACCGTACGTGTCATTAGCTAGCACCAGTTATGCGGCCTGAACCGCGCGTCTTAGTACATCAGAATAGCCCATCGCAATGCAATCATAGTGATCAAAATACCCGCCTTGCTTAAGTTTTTTGTGTAAGCTCGGCAAGCGATAACATGGAACGCTAGCGAATTGATGATGCTCAACGTGGTAATTTACATAGTTTGGCGCAATCAGTAAACGCTCCCACCACGAGACCAAAGTAGTGCCTGTGTTCAAGCGCGGTGAGCGAGAGGCTCTATTATCGGCAACACCGTGTTCCCCGATTTGACGCAGGCGAACGAGTAATGGAAGTACAAATATCTCAGCGGCCCACCAAAGCGCATAAGCCCAAGGCGCGCCGACAAGAGTTAGCACGGTAATCATTAAAAGATGAGAAATGAACCAGGGATAGTTCTGCGACCATTTAAATTGCTTCAATTTACCTAAGGTATCCCGATAACCGGTTTGGCCAGTCACATCCCTAATAATTTTTCGTTTCAAGCTAGCGCGTTCAACCGGGTATTTATCGACGAATATTATATCCGGATCTTGCTCAGTGCCGGCATGCCGATGATGCCGTAAATGATATTCGCGATACGCATACACCGAGGTATTAACCACCGAACCGCATAACCAATGCCCAACGAAGTTATTAACTTTTTGATCTTCAAAGAACGCGCTGTGCGCGCACTCATGCACTAATATACCTAAACCAAGTTGCCGCCCACCGAGTAGCAATGTGGCGATTATAAAGCTCAGGAGATTCGGCCAAATGATAAAGATTGCGAAACTGCCGACAACTACCAACCAATTGATTGTAAGCATAGTAAGCGCGCGTAAATTAGATTTACTGCGAATTTGGTTTAAGTCATCCTTGGACAAAATCTCCGAGAGTTTGATGTCGTTAGCCATTATTCTATTCCTGTATTTT
>JAFMHC010000127.1 GCA_017854775.1 Gammaproteobacteria bacterium
AAATGAGAGTCTCGTATACTCACGTATTCAGCGTTGTAGATACCATAGTCATCGCTTTCCTTATCCAAGGCTAACAACGAACCTGTAATATTTTTGAATTTCGAATTGGTGATTTCAATTCGGTCGGCAAAGGTTCCCTTAGTGACATTCAAAAAATCGAATGAATGATTTATATCAAGATCAACCACTTCGCAATTTTCGACAAGCAAATCATAGTTACCTAACATCGATCTGCGTTGAGTGCGAATCACCGCGTTGCCAGAACTGTCAGGCGACTCGCTACCGGTGATTTTCAAACCACTTAGCTTTAGACTGCCGCCATCTTGAATTTCAAACAGTGCGCCGCGCTCATAAGACACCACTACGTTGGGAGATTTAGATGTTGCCTTTAAGGTGATTGCCTTATCAAGAAGCAACACTCTTGATACCGTGTACGCACCATCGGCCAAACTTAGTATATCGCTGTTTCCGGCCTGATTGAGAGCGCGACTAATGGTGTCTAAGCCAGGCTCAACTGAAATAGTTTTACCCTGGTCAAAGACCGGCGTTGCCTCGGGTTTTGGGTACCAATTGGGTCCTACCTGTTGTTTCTCAATAGGCTGTAAGTTTGAGCTAATTCCGGCGTCACCGGCCTTAGGCACCATCAACCCAGATCCATTGCGCTTTAACGCAAACGACTCATTTTTGAAGCCAACTGGTATTTGAAACTCTTTAGCATCATTGATGACATTTCCTGTAAATGAGATACCGCTGATATCGTCATAAATGGTAAATGGGTCACGCTTATCCGCATTGTAGATAAGGTTATTTTTAAATTCAGTTCTTAACGGAGCAGCAGAACGCTCGGTATCACTGCCTGCGGCCAGCTGAATATGGTCAACGTTAATTAGAGAATTATTCTCAATAAGCGAATCCTCTACCTGGTGATATCGATTGATCGGCGAATTAGGCACTCCATTCATGACCACTAAACCACCACCGAAACGATAACCGGCCAAGCCTTCCATGTAGTTATTGCGAATCGTCTGACGCTTATTGATCAAGCGAATGCCACCAGTATGATCTGCGCCATTGCCGAAAAATACATTTTTTTCAACTAGGGTATCGTTACCATGGCGCATTGTTAAGGTGCCACGTGATTCGAAAAACACATTACCAACAAACTTATTGTTGCCAGACTTATTAGAAATAATTTCTAATTCACCATCACATCGATCAAAGTAGTTATTTTCTACAGTAGTAAAAGAATCACTCAGAGAGTAGTGGCTAGTTCCAATTCGCAGAGTTTCTCCGCCGTTTGATCCAAGGATCTGTCGCGGACCAAAATAATTATGATCTATTCGGTGATAATTCTCTTGGCTAGCTTGTGTATTCAGGCGCACAGACATTGTTACACCCTTATTCTTCTTTCGTGCTAAATGATTATGATCAAAGCGATTATGCCGACCGTACATAGTTACCCAGCTATCGTTTTCAAAACGCTCGGGGTTATTAAAGCTATCAATAACGGTTTCCGTAACCCGCGAATGATTAGCCAACTCATCTTTGCTCTTTCGGAATGAAATTACCGTACTGGTTGGGGTAAACCCATTTTTAAACACTAAGCCTGAAACCACCAAATACTGACCCGACAAACTGAGGTTAGACTGACCACTTATAACCACCTCGCCCTTTGTTTCGGCAGCCAATGTAATTGGCTTCGCTGCGCTGCCTTGACCCTCAAAAAGTATTTCAAAGTCATTCCAAACGCCATTCTTCAAAATAATCGAATCGCCTGCCACCAGCTTTGACGCAGCCTCGGCATAAGCGGCTTGATCAGCAACCAGGTATTCAGCAGCAGTGACCGCTTGTGACACGTAGAGAGCACAAGTAATGATCGCAACGTTACCGATACTATTGTTAAAAATTTTGTTTAGCATATTTTTAATTAAATTAGTTTTTATTGCACGTTTCATAGATAAGCATCACCAACATATCGAAAACTTTTCGTAAGAAACATGGCGCACCTGCGAAGTGAAGACAATTATGTATTACCAATAATGTATTACCAATAATAGACTAAATCTGATTAAAAAGTAAGCCAATTGTAATACCAATTAACAATAACACTAGATCGATGACAGTCAATGCGTCTCACACTGCATTTACTAGGGGTTTCGCGTATTTCACCGTGCTATTCATAGCGTTAATATGATCAACAAGATCCAGTTTCATCGATTATCGCCACTGCCGATAGTATGAAATTGCAATGATTGTATTACAATTTCATCCTGTATTTAGTATCCTAGTTGTACTCCAACGTTTAGACAGATATAAAAATGGCCAGTAAAGAACGATTGTATATTACTGTTTTTAACGAGATTTCGACCTTGATTAATGAAGGTGAATTTCCAGTGGGTAGCCGCTTACCAACCGAGCGGGAGCTAGCTGAACGTTTCGGCGTTAGCCGACCAACTATTCGCGAAGCAATTATCGCACTAGAAGCAAAGGAAGAGGTTTCGGTTAAAGCTGGCTCTGGCGTTTACGTTCTTGGAAACCATCTTGTTAATGATGACTTTAGTCGCGAAATAAGCGCGTTTGAATTGCTCGAAGCGCGCGTGCTGCTAGAGGGCGAGGCCGCTGGATTAGCAGCAGGAATGATAACGCCAGAAGAATTAAAAGAGCTAGAAAAAGCGTTACAAAAAATCAAATTGGAAGATGTGAAAGATACATCGTCATCCGGTGCAGATAGAAAATTTCATACGATAATTGCCCAGGCGACACACAATCGAGTCATCGCTAAACAAATTGGCTTCCTATGGGACATTCAAGAAAATCTAAATCATATTAATAACGCGCACAAAGCAGTTTGTATAGAACGAGATAAGGACGGTCGAATTGCCGACCATGTTGCGATATTCGAAGCAATCGCAAAAGGTGATGCAAATGAAGCGCGCAAGTCAATGCGCGAACACTTCACAGACTTACTGGAAGCAATGCATGCGGCCATTGAGCAAGAAGCCGTCGAAGCCGCAAAGCTAAAAATCTCAAGAATGCGCGAACGATTTACCATAAGCGGTTAATTACTGTTCGTTGCAGTCTTGCGCATATTTAGCGGCTCGTGTTTAGCGCCTATAGTTCGAGCAGATACGGCTAAAATTTAGGCGCTAAAGACTTTAGTTTAGGCGCTAAAGGCTATTAAAAGAGTCGGCTTATGACAGGCGATATATAGGTAAGTGGCTAATAAGCTCGGGCTAATAGCCACTTAACTTTCGAATCATACACGCGTGTATTTCATTGACCTTATTTGATTCACTTTTCGAGCTGAAGGAAATAATCTAATATTTCAGGCACATTACCGTTACCCATTCCGGCATCTACAGCGGCCTCGAGATTGGCTGAGGTTCCCTCGCCAATCTGAGCCCTTGTGCCCAAATCCTCTACCATTTTGAGAAAGTAACCGAGATCCTTGTTTGCATTGGCGATAGAGAAACCGAGGTCACTCACACCATCCACCGCGTAGTTTTTACAAAATTGCATAAAGGGCGAATTTGAGGGGCCAGTCGACATGATATCGAAAAGCTGCTGGCGATCGACTCCTGCAAGGTCGGCTACGGCGAAGGCCTGTGACATAGCGCAGACCGAGGTCATACCCATAAAATTGTTGATAAGTTTGGTTGTGTGCCCTGCACCGAGCGCGCCGAGGTAAAAAACGTTCTCGCCTTGAATGTCGAGTATTGGCTTAACTTTATTAAATGTTTCTTTATGACCGGCCGCCATGATGTTGAGCAGACCGTCTTTAGCGTGAGCCGGTGTTCGGCCAAGAGGAGCATCGATCATGCCAGCACCTTTCTTGGCGAGATCAGCACCGATCTTGCGAGTAGACGCAGGAATAGAGGTTCCGTAATCGATTAGCACAGCGCCCTTCTTGATGCCGGCTAGTATTCCATCCTCAGCATAGACCAATTTCTCGACGATGGCCGATGTTGTGAGGGCAAGCATAACGATGTCACTAGCCGCCGCCAACTCAGCAGCCGAGGTCGCCTCAGTGGCACCGCGAGCGACAACCGCGGCCACGGCATCTTTATTCAGATCCATTACGATTGGCTCGAAGCCTCTCTTTTGCAAATTTTCGACCATGTTGCCGCCCATGAGGCCGAGACCGATAAAACCTATCACGGGTTTTGACATATTTTATTCCTGTAAATTATTGTTTGTTTAAGTAAATGAATAGAAAAAATAACCAAATTATTGGTAACAATTAGCATTAGAGCGATCATTAAAGCGCTCAAAATTGCAGACAGCCTTTGTAAATAAGGAATTACCGAGAGCTATCGTCAAGAAATCCTGAGACTGTAACTGGCCTAATTTGACGACCAATTAAACATTCTGAAAATTGCTTAAAAAAAGTAAACCAACAATCATTCTGCGCATCTTGGTAATACCAAAATGTATGATAATGTTTTAACATTAGCCGCCTATTTGGTCAACCATTTTGTAAGTATTCCATCCCCTTATCGAAGATATAAAGACTTTTAGGACTAAACTATCGGTAAAAACAGCTAGTTGCTCGCAAAAAAGCCTCAGCAATAACCTGGGGCTTTCAACCGAACCTAGATGCTATTTTTTTACCCATAAAAACATCTATTTTTTACTGGTTCGTTTTTTCATACTAGAGGCTGTAGCTAGCACCAAAGGTGATACGTCGATCAGGAAATCCAACGAAACAGAAAGGCCCTTTTTCACTAACACAATATTGATCAACAGGCTCCTCAGTAAGGTATTAACCGAGAAGCTATAGGTTTTGCTGCCACTGGTGTTAGCTCCGTTGCCAAAATCTAAGTCATAATTTAGGTAATTATGAAACGTATTCTCTTGGTTATTAGTGATATTTCGACCGACGGCCAGCTGATCAAGAACAACGTTTGCCGTATTCAGAAAAACGGCTGGCGATGGTGCGAACGGTGAGTCAAAGTTAATGTCGAATGACGACGAACCTCTTGAAAAGTCACATATGAAAGACACACAACTATAGGAATCTCGCGGCCCAGCTCCTGCACTCTAAATGACTAGATTTCAACGCTAAATTCATAGCACCTAAATTCATAGCACCTTAGATGTCAAAGCAAAAAAGCCCAGCAACTTTGCTGGGCTTTTAGGGATACTTAGATGCCATCATACCCATGATGGCATCCACCTTTTCAACGTTTCACATGCTAGAAGCTATAACTAGCGCCAAAGGTAACTCGTCGATCAGGAATTCCCACGAAGCACAGAGGCCCTGTTTCGCTAACACAACGCTGCACTACACCCTCTTCAGTGAGGTTAGTAACTTCTACACCAACATTAAAGTTGTCGTTAATATCATAACTGACACTCGCATTTAACTGCCCTCTGTCTTCTGTGAAAACAGGAAAGCTAAATGTGCTACTGGTGCTAGCACCGCCAGCGAAGTCATTGTTACGGAAGCCTTCGCGCCATGTATAACGTGCTCTTGCAGACCAACCATGCTTTTCATAGAACACTGTTGCATTGTAAGCAGTTTCAGAAAAATCAAGCAGACCTCGCTCAATGCTTACATCGCCAAGTACAGTTAATCCGCGACCCGTAGTGGTATCAACAATTGAACCGCCTTTAAAATCTTGGAAGGTAGCATTAGCAATCACTCCGAAACCGGAAGCCCAACCTAATTTATCTTCGAAAGCTGATAGATCGTACTGGAAGGCCAGCTCAATACCTGACTGTGTAGTAGTATCAGGATCATTTCCAGGTCGTGTGAAGTCGACACATAAACCAAGCTGATTAGAATTACCTAAGACATTAGGAACAACAATCGGATTGAAAATGCCGCCACCAGGACAAGTCGGATCTGTTTCTCGCACGAAACCGCCATTACCATCAGGCGACAATAAGGCACCAAATGTAGTTGTGCCAAATATATTTGTGCGCTTCTTATTAAAGTAACCAATACTTGCCACTGCCGAAGGGGCAAAATACCACTCAGCTGAGAGATCAAATGACTCAACTTCTTCAGGCTCTAAACCAGGGTTACCTAATCCGATCGTCGTGTTTTCATTTGAATCAAAGTTAAAACCAGTGGTTAGATTACTAAAGCTAGGCCGATTAACGTCTTCGCCATAACCAAAACGAATTAGCAAGTCGTCTCTTACATTGGCAATTAAGTTAAAACGTGGCAGCAAAAAGTCGTAATCACCTTTTGTCGATTGGAGTGATCTAACCCCATTTCCGTCCGCAGGACCAAACGCAATCGAATCCACTTCGGTCTCGACATAACGCACACCGAAATTACCTCGGAAAATACCAAATTCAAAATTTGCTTGCGCATATAAAGCGGTACTTTCTTCAGAAATATCATAGAACGCATTAGGATCTGACGAAATGCTTAGAATATCAGGGCTACTCGGATCATGTGCGATAACCGCAGCTTGCAGAGCAGCAATCGTACCCTCACGGTCAGAAAAAGCGCGATCAGGATCGACTAGAAGAAAATCTTGAATAAACAAAGCTCTACCGTCGCCAGAACCAAAATTATTTGGACCTGCAACAAGCAGGTCAGCAAACAAACTACCACTTGGGCTATCGACTAATCGACTGAAGCCTCCGATATTATCAGCAGCACGATCAGATGTACTTGAGGTTTCATTATAGCGCAGACCAAAATCAACAGAATTAATTGCGTTCCAATCAAGCGCGTAAGTAAAGTCTGCGCGGAAAGCGTTTTCTTCATTTTCAACACGAGTATCAGCAACAACTACCTGATCTAAAACCACATTTGCGGGATTCAATAAATCCGCGCTTGTTGGGGCAAATGGCGAATCAAAGTTGATGCCGAAAGACAATGAGTTACCAGACAAATCGTAGATGAATGGCACACAGTTATCATTACTTGTACCGTCTTGAGGACAGTTAGGGTTGAGGAAATTAAGCGTGGTGCTCAAATTGGGGGTGTTGGTGTCTGAGCTTGAGGTCGAAATTTCAACCCTCGCAGACAGTTTGTCACCTTGCCAATCACCGCCTAATGAAAATACCTCAGTATCGGTAACGCGAGAGTTTGTTTCAGATGAGAAACGTAAGTTAGGATCATCGTCATCATTCGCTAGATTAGGCTCAAGTACACCCGCTAAAGCCGCCTGAACGACGCCTGGGCCGACACCAAAATCGACTGTTTCAAATGCGCTAGGAGCACTAATATTAATTAAGGTGCTCACGCCCGATGCTTGAAGCCTATATTGATCTCTAGTGCGCTCTTGCTGATTAATAATGGCATCGAAATAAAATTTCAGATTTTCATTAGGTGCCCATTCAACGGTGCTGGCGAGATTTAAGGTTTCATAGTCATCATTCTCTTGCTCTTGAGTCAGAAACTGAATACCTAGGTACTCATCGAATGCGGCACCGGGAGCACGACCAATTGCGTCACGGTCAGCACGTGGTCGAAACGATACGGCTTCTTGTTCAGTATAACTACCGCTGATAACAACACCAAAATCACCCGCATCTGTGCTCCAGTTATCGCCCCAAGCACCTGAAATTCTTGGTTTGATACTCTCAGTGCTTAAGCTGCTGTCTTCACCTTTGATTGAAATAGAACCTAAGGTATCTTTCAAATCAAGCGGACGTATAGTTCGCAGGTTAATTGTGCCGCCGACCGAACCTTCAATGGTCTTCGCATCGGGTGATTTGGTAACCTCAACCGCTGCGATAATTGACGCGTCAACATCTTCAAAATTGATTCCACTACGACCTCCGCCAGAGCCAACGGTAGATACACCGTTAACTTCGACTCGGTTTGAGCTAGTACCACGGATCTGGACACCCGTGCCAACACCGGCAGTACGAGTAATCTGTACACCAGTGATATTCTCAAGCACCTCAGCAAGGTTTTGATCAGGAAGCTTGCCGATGTCATCAGCAATAATCACCTCAACCAATTTATCTGAATTTCGCTTTTCAGACAGCGCGCTCGCAAGAGACGCTCGGATACCAGTGACAATAACTTCTTCTAATGCAGTTTCGCCAGACTGCGCTAACGCCATGCTGGACCCCGAAACTATACCAAGGGCTGAAGTGGCTAGTAATATACTTCGTACGATCAATCGCTTCCTCAATCCAACATCTCCTCTAATAACTGTTTTCATCTCATTTTTCTCGTTTTTTGTTTTATATTGCATTTGCGCTTTTTATCGCCCGCAATAGATACTTACAAAATATTCTACCAAAAGCAATAATATTGGCATAACAATGTTTGTTTTTTTGGTCATACCAATTTTGAGCCCTAGTGAGAACTACATCAGCATTCAAAGTTAACATCGGAATAAATGATCCGGCTGAGGTCGGTTCAGCCATGCGCCCCATATTCGTTTGCTCGGATAGTAAATCTCAGACTAAGAGATTTGTAAAAGAACTTAGGGCTTATTAACAGGCCCTTCGGCCAACATGTCTTTATAAGGATCGAGAAGATTGATGAAAAAAGGCGCTCCAGATTGCTATTGCTCTGGCGGAAGTACCAAAACACGCTTACGGTTGTCCTTAACACTATTTAGTATGATAACTAGATCTTATCAGGAACCGACTCAAAACACTCTCGAGCGGCGTCAAGCTGAACGTCAACAACTCGAATTGCCATCGCTTTCCAGTCTAAATCACTGTCATTTGATAATGTGACATGATGACTAATGCTGACGTAACCGTGAACAATTGCCCAGACATCCAATGCGATTTGCCTACGTTCCGCCGGGCTTGAACTGTCTGGCAAGTAAGATCCCGCTACCCGAACCAGCTTCGAGAAGGCGCTGTTTCTGGCGGCAATTGCCTCCTCTGACGGCTGGTAGCCGGCATCAGATTCACCAAAGATAAGTCGGTAGTGCGCCTCATGCTGCTCACCTACGTTTAGGTACCCTAGACACGATTGCAAAACTTGCGCCTTGGTTGCCCTACCCTCAGGCACCACGTCCATAGCCTCGCGAACTAAATTGAATCCCTCAATATAAAGCGCATCAAGTATCCCTTGTTTACCTTGAAAGTGGCTATAAATTCCAATCGTAGAGAGGCCTGCACGCTTGGAAATAGCACGTACACTTAAGGCCGAACCACCACCCTCTAAAAAGAGTTGCGATGCTGCATTTAGAATTTTCGATCTAGAGTCCATCAGATTTTCGCTCAAAGCTTGACAAATATAACAGCGTTATTCTAGTATATAACACTGTTATACATCAAACGATATTGATAAAACACTCAACCGAAAAACGGGAACGACCATGAGCGCTCAACAACTTGAAACTGATTACCTAATTATTGGCAGCGGAGCAGTAGGCATGGCCTTCGCTGACGTACTGCTTACTGAAACCGACGCCAATATTATTATTGTCGACAAACATCACAAGCCGGGTGGCCATTGGAACGACGCGTATTCTTTTGTGACACTGCATCAGCCATCGTCTTTCTATGGCGTCAGTTCGCGAGAATTGAGCAACGGAACCGTAGACCAAGTGGGCTTGAACAAGGGCCTCGCTGAGCTCGCATCTGGTGCTGAGGTGATGTCTTATTTTGACCAAGTAATGAAACATACGTTCTTACCAAGTGGTCGAGTTAAGTACTTTCCAATGTGCGAATATCAAGGACACGGACAGTTTTCATCAATACTATCGGGTAAGACTTACCAGGTAACGGTAAACAAAAAAACCATCGATGGCACGTATTTTAAAACCTCGGTACCATCAACCCATACACCGAGTTTCGAGATCGCTGAGGGTGTTGAGTTTGGTCCGTTAAACGACCTGCCTGATTTGTTGGAGCCACGCGACGGTTACGTCATTGTCGGCGGAGGTAAAACTGGAATCGACGCGGCTCTATGGCTACTAGATAACCAGATCGAACCAGATCAGATCACCTGGATAATGCCTCGCGACGGATGGTGGATCGATCGTAAAAACACCCAACCATCACGTGAATTCTTCATGGATACTATGGGTGCACAAGCGACTCAAGCTGAAGCGGTTGCCGACGCTGAGAACGTCGATGATCTTTTTAAGCGGCTGGAAAAAGGAGGGGTTCTAATGCGCCTAGACCCAAATATAAAACCTCAAATGTTTCACGGTGCAACCGTTAGCCGTGATGAACTTAGCCAATTACGCCGAATCAAAAACGTAATCCGCAAAGGTCGTGTGACGCGCATCGATACCGATAAAATTCATTTCGGTGATGACAGCATTGCTACAACTAACAACACAAACCATATAGACTGTTCGGCACGAGCAGTACCTGTGACTGAAACCTATGACGTATTCCAAGGGGACAAAGTTGTAGTGCAAACGGTGCGCTCTTACCAACCGGTTTTCAGTGCGGGATTTATAGCTCATATTGAAGCCAATTACGACGACGAAGCGATCAAAAATGAATTATGTAAGGTTGTGCCCTTGCCTAATCACGACACCGATTGGCTTGTTGGTACCGCCGCACAAATGCGAAATCAGATGCGCTGGTCACAAGAACCAGGTCTGCGAGACTGGTTGTTGAGTAATCGCCTAGACGGCTTTACAAACTTAGTGCAGGCCAATGAAGACAACACCCCAGAACAGCAAGAAGTGCTGATGCGGTTAAAAACAGCAGCACCAAAAGCGGGCGCTAACCTACCAAAACTAATGGCCGAAGTTATGCAAATAATGGCCGCGCGCCAAGCCAACTCTTAAGGAGACTAAAATGAACGAATTTCAAACTAACAAAGCCGATCTAACAAAATCGCGAATAGTCGAAACACCGAAAAATACAATTGGCGATGGCCAAGTACTGGTTAAAGTCGACCGCTTTGCCTTTACCGCAAACAACATAACTTATGCCGTAATGGGCGATCAATTACGCTACTGGCAGTTCTTTTCGCCGCATGGCGACGAGGCTGAAAAATGGGGCATCATTCCGGTCTGGGGCTTTGCCGATGTGGTCGAGTCAAACAGCGATGAGTTAGTTGTAGGCGAGCGGTTATTCGGATACTTTCCACCGGCCAATGAGCTGGTAATTACGCCATCACGAGTCACTGATGCAACCCTTATGGATGGCAGCGCACATCGAGCCAAGTTACCCCCCGGCTATAATATGTATCGTCGAGTGACTAACGAACCAGGCTATACAAGAGCAAACGATAATGAGCGCATGTTGCTGTTCGTCTTACACCTAACCTCTTTCTGTATACATGACTTACTCGAGAGCAACGATTGGTTTGCTGCCGAACAAATTGTGATTATTAGCGCCTCAAGCAAAACCAGTACCGGCTTGGCCTATGGTTTAGCCTATGACAAAGATTCACCACATCACGTTATCGGCCTAACGTCAGAGCGCAATCTGGATTTTGTCAACTCGATTGACGCCTATAGCAGCGTGTTGAGTTATCAAGATTTAGAGAAAATTGACGCCAACAAGCCAACGGTGATTATCGATATGTCGGCTAATACCGATGTGCTGAGTCGTCTGCATCGACATCTTGGCGACAATATGCGCTACACCAGTAATGTGGGCTTAACTCACTGGGATGAGCCGCGCCAAGTAGAGGGCATCATTCGAGAGCGCAGCCATCAATTCTTCGCCCCAGATATCATACAGCAGCGCATGAAAGACTGGGGAGCCGAAGAATTTGGTAAACGATCAACTAGTTATGTGACCAATAGCGCCGCCAAGAGTCGCGATTGGTTAAAAATCACCGAATTACAGGGCGTAAGCGGCTTAGCTGAGGTTTACCAAGACGTGTGTGATGGTAAAGTAGCGGCAGATCAGGGTCTGATTGTAGTTATGTAGACGCATTGTGTTTGTTTGAAATAAAATAGAGAGTCACATAGTCGACTCTCTATTTTATTACTCAAGCTTCTAAGCGCGTCAACGCTGCTCAAAATCTTTTAACCCTAGCAATACCGCTGCTGCCAAAAATAAGCCCCCTGATAGTTTATTTAATAAACCCTGATAGCTTTCAAGCACTTGACTGCGAAACACTTGCGCAAATTTCCCGTATGAACACAGGAAAATACCATCAACAATAAGATAGGTAATACTCAACGCTAAGAATTGAGGTAATAAATCATGCTCGGTGGATATAAATTGCGGGAACAAGGCGGCAAAGAAGATCACCGCTTTGGGATTAGCCGCCGAAGTGATAAACCCCTGCCAATACAATGATGATAATGAGCGCGATTTGGCTGACAAAAAACCAACCTTAGCTGAAAAGATCAACTTAATACCAAGGTAGGCAAGATACAAAACACCGGCCCACTTAATGGCAATAAAGATATTTT
>JAFMHC010000364.1 GCA_017854775.1 Gammaproteobacteria bacterium
CATCGCCGCTTTTTTCAGGCACACCTATTACCGCTATCTGATTGTTAGTAAATAGTGGTGGTGTGTGGCATTCAGAGCAGCGAGCAACAAACGAGCGAAACACGTTCAATCCCGCAATTTCATCATCGTTAAGGGCATCATGGTTGCCATGCGCGTACTCATCGTAGCGGCTATTAAGTGAAATCAAAGACGTTTGAAATGCGGTCAATGCGGTTACTAGATTATTTATTGTTAGACCATTATCGCTAGCCACCGTGTTTGATTTGAAGGCCTCAGAGAATAAGCGTCGATAGGTGGCATTACTGTTCAAGCTATTCAATAACTTGCTTGGGCTATTGTTCATTTCATCAGCGGCGTAAAGCGGCCCTAGCGCTTGCTGTTCGAGGTTTTTAGCTCGAGCATCCCAAAAAAAGCTGGTCAAAAATGCGCTATTCCAAAGCGAGGGTGTCGAGCGTTTGCTCAACCTGTCGTTAGCGCCCAGCGAGTGTGCCTTGCCGTCGGCAAACCCTTTGTCCGGCTGGTGGCAGCTTGCGCAAGATAAGTCTTGCTCGCCGGATAGCAGTGGGTCAAAGAACAAATATCGGCCTAGATCAATCTGCTGGGGGCTGAAACCATCTCGGTGTTTAGGCAAATTCGAGTGGGTTCCGCCGAGACCTCTATCTTGAGTTGAAGTGTAAAATTGATAAAGAGTGCGTAATTCACAACGGTTGCCAGCAACCAGTTGAAAGCCCTTGGGGCAATTAGAGTTGAGTTCGAAGTTATTCTGAGCCAGTGAGGCATCAGCCGCACTCAGGCCTAGCGTTGTGGCGAAAATTGCTATGCCGAAAAAGCCTTGAATCAATTTGCTGCTCATTTGCTGATTAATCTTCAAGCGAAACAATGTAAGCAATTACCGAGTCTATTTTATCTTGATCGGTTTGTGTTTTGGCGATCATACTCATTTGACGGCCAAGCTTATCTGATGAGTCAGAACCTCGATTGCCATCAAGAAAATTAGCGTACTGGCGCAACAAATAGGCGCTACTCAAGCCAGCTAAGCTGGGTGAGTTTAGCCGCTCATTGCCGCTCGCATCAGCGCCATGACATGCACCGCAACTGGCTTGATAAACCTTATAACCAGGGTTGTTACCATTGCCGGTTTTGTCAGGGGCAACCGATACAGCCGGTTTCTCTAGAGATGCCAAATAAGCACTCACATTAGCCCGAGCGCTAGGCTCTTTCACCAACGCCGCCATCGCCACCATTTGCTTGCCTAAATTGTCACTTTTCTCGGCACCTCGAAAACCTTGATTGTAATTTTCCAATTGGCGAGTAAGGTAGCTCTCATGTTGGCCTGCCAGCGCCGGCGCTCCAACAGCATCATTACCGTCGGCCTTTACGCCATGACATGCGACGCAAGTAGTATTATAAATTTCTTTTCCAGCGTCTTTATCTGCACTAGCCCTGGATTCGGCACTAGTCGCAATTGAGAGTATGCATAAAGTTAAAAAACTCGTTCGGCAACTTTGTTTTAAAATATTCATAGCGACGGCTGATCAGGTGATTGAATGTAAATATAATGACTTATCCGCGTAAAGACCGCTGAGTGATTTTAATAATACACCTGAATATTTCGCAATTAATCGTCGATAGTTGCAAAAAATGGTGGAAACAATTGGCCTTGCTATGAATTGGGGGTCGCTTCGCAGCGCCGTAAACTTGGTTGGATGCTCTGGCAGCAGTCGTCGGGTCTCAGGGGTTTTGGACATTATTCACTCCTTGAGTTCTTGAGCGTCTTTCGTTAGCCTAACAAATAAGTCAGATACTTAGACAGGTAAGCTATTTCCAGTCGATGTTAAGGCTATATGCGCCTAAGATGTAATGAACGACAAATAAATACTCAGGCACGATGCCTGGTTATCTAAGGAGAGAAGTTATCAAGGCTATGAATTTAAAGAGTATTAGAAGTTCTTCGAGAGATATACCTATGCATCAAATATTCCGGCAATCCGCCGGATATCAAAACTGTTAGGTATATATGAAAATACTTAAGCGAATTTTCAGTTGGTACATCAAGAGAGGTCAAGCAGATCCTCAATTAATGATTAAGCATATGCTTGATAAATCTTCTGATGATCTTGGCGGAAGAGATGATTGCGCCATGGATTTAGGAGCTTATGATTTACCTGAAGTTGAGAAAGCTTTAACTCAAGTAGTTACAAATCATATGGAAGATGAAATGATTGTTGATACTGCAATAGAATCATTAATTGAAATTTGGAACCGGCAAGGTAGAACTGCACCAAAGGAGTTAATCGCAAAAATGCATTCAACTATTGATATTGAGTATAGGTTTGGTAGTGTCAATACCTAACAAGTTCCAAAACTACCGCACACTGTGTGTGCTTGGACGCGTCTACGACGCGCCCGTTTGAAAGGCGTTATGTTTACTAAAGTGATCAAATTCCTAAAGACCATTGTGAGCTTAACTATTCTAGTTTGCATGTTCCTTCCATTGTCTCAATGCTCTATGAAACCAGCGCTTGAAACAGATTCTGTTACTGGACCAGTAACAAAAACATCTAAAACAGTAGATGAAGATGAATACCTTGTTATTTCTAATTCATTATTAGGTGAAGACGCAGTGCTGTCATTGGATAATTTTATTTTCCCAATAATGTTTTTAGCTCCTCTTCTATTTTCTCTATTGCCTAACTTTTCTGGCTGGAAAAAAGCTGTAAAGCTAACAGCTCAAATATTATTCGCTACTTGGTTTGCATATACCTCTTACCTTATTGTGTTTACTTTCGGCAGCCCATTAGTAGCGGGGTGGTCACTGAGCATTGCATCGATTACATTTGTTATTTTATCGCTAATAGAATGTGTACCAATGAAACATAACGAATAAGGATAAGTCGTGCGCAGCCACGACTTTATCCAATTGTTGAACAAGC
>JAFMHC010000365.1 GCA_017854775.1 Gammaproteobacteria bacterium
AAAACAATGTCTTAGTGGGCAAACATGAGAAATTGGTTAACCTACGTGACAGCTTCAATACTGCATTCGTAACCAACCTTTGCCACTCTATATACCAATCTATAAACGATGGTAAACGCATTTTAGACGAGCTGAATAAGGAGCTCGAATCTCACCGCTTTGGCACTGATCAAGAGCGCTATCATTTTGGCTATGAATGGGTGGCTGAATTTCAAGAGTACCAACGGTTCTTCAAAGAGGTGATTAATCTTCCGAGCTTAGGTGACGGCAGCAGTTTATTTGAAGCTGACCTAGGGGAAAAGTCAGCCCAAGTTCGCGACAAGTTATTGTCGATGTTACTCGATAATGACGAGCAGACTGCGTTGCGCGAACTAAAACGGCTGAGTGACTATCGGCACTATCGCGCTTATGAAATCTATAAAACCCCAAAAGGGAAAGAGCCGATCGCGCTCAGCCAATACGGCACCGGTTCAGGCGGCCAACTGGAAACGCCGGCCTATATCATTAGATCTGCGGCGGTAACCTCGGCATTCAAGTTCAACCAAGGCTCAACCCATTGCCGCATGGTATTGGTCGACGAAGCCTTCTCGAAAATGGATGAAGCTCGTTCACGCGAGGTAATTCATTATTTGACCAACGAACTTGGCCTACAATTGATCTTTATTATGCCAACCAGCAAATCAGGACCATTTATGGACCTAATAAGCCATCAAACGATCTTTAGTAAGTGCCCCAGCGCGTCGAAGGTCGGTGAGTTGGACACTCAAGTGCTGGTTGACAGAAAGATATGTAATCAAGATAAAATTCAGCAACTATGGGCGCAACACCGTCGCAATATTCGCGTACAAACAAGTTTGGATTTTATGCAGGAGTTTGTTGAATCTTGAGCGACTTGCCTACATCAACGCCAGTCTGGATTGAGGATAACCCTCTGATTGGTAGGCTATTACACCGTTTTATCGATCAATGTGATCGTCCCTCAAGTGTTCGATTTACGCAGAAAATTAAGCAAAAAATTTGGCCAGAGCTGTACGAGTTTTCCGACAATAATCACGAATTCTTATGGAAGCTAATTGCACAAACTTTACATCGAGAATACCAAGTTATCCAGCAGATTAAGTACTCTCGGGTTAACACCACTGAACAGGAATATGATCAAGCGACCCTTATCTTCAACCCTCAAAAAGAAGACATAGTCAGGCAGTGGTTAGTTCGCCCACGAGTTGATTCTTATGCGCACCAGTGGCAAAACGCGTTATCGAGTTACCCGCTGTTTAAGTCGACCTCGCTGGCGCAATCAATTCGGATCAAAAACTTTACCGCCGAGGAGATTTTGGCAGGCTTTGATAAAGCCGGTGCGCTAATTGAGGCCATGCACCGATCTAACCAGGTAATAAGTATCCGCGGCTTATCGGCGAGGTGTTTTTGGGGCGATTCGAAATTTTTGGATAAACGACGTAATCTGATCTACGATGTCTTTGCTCACGCGCAGAATGTGGTGCGTGACCGAATGATTATGATGTCAGTCTATGCGCCAAAGAGACTTGAGACAGTCATTTTCGTTGAAAATTTTGATAGCTTTGTAACGCTTGTCGAAGCGGTCAAGCACTCATCAAAATGTGACTCCACGGCCGTGATTTACAGCGCTGGCTATAGAGGAGCGGCAAGTTTAATTCGACAGCGTGGCCAGAGTCAGTTTCTACACATCAATTTAGTTTCGCCCGAAGCGGCACGTCAATTCGAAGACTGGTGGTATGAGAGTTCAAACGGTTCGCCTAAGTGCTATTTCTGGGGTGACTTAGACTACGAGGGGTTAAGTATATTGCGAACCTTGCGTAATAACTTCCCTGATATACAAGCCTGGCGTGAGGGATATCAAGCAATTGTTGCCTTCCACCAACAGGGTTTAGGTCATTTCGCTTATCAAGCGAATAAAGATAAGCAGAGATCGCCGCTACCGAGCGGTTGTGACTACAGCGATTCGGTGTTGCTGCCACTGTTGATGCAGAGCAAGCGCTTTATCGATCAAGAAGTCGTCGATAAAGCGCAATTGATAGATATTTTATCAGGCTAAGCCCCAGCAGAGCTGTTCTGCCGGGGGTAGTCAATATTGACAAAAACGCCTTAATTCATACTGGCTCGTAATGCAGCAATACGATCATCTAATGGCGGATGAGTGGAAAACAAATGCTTCACGCTGCTGTTAATACCGAACGCGGCAAGCTGGTTTGGTAACTCCCCTGCACTGCCTTGCTTTAGGCGCTCCAAAGCACCAATCATGGCTGCTGTGCTAGCGTATTTGGCACCGCCTTCGTCAGCCCTAAATTCTCGATGGCGGCTGAAAAAAGAGACGATAATACTAGCCAAAAAGCCAAATACGATTTGTCCGAAAAAATAACCTGCAAAATAACCAATACCTCGACCATCACGATCTATTGCCAGCGCCAGGGCGCGTGCAAGTATGATCACGAAGGTGTTAACAACACCTTGAATCAGGGTCAAGGTAATCATGTCGCCATTTGCTACGTGAGCAATTTCATGCCCCATTACCGCTTCGGCTTCTTCTCGGCTCATGTTGTTCAGTAGCCCCGTACTGACTGCAACTAACGCATTATTGCGGTTGGCACCGGTTGCGAAAGCATTCATATCCGGGGTGTCAAAGATCCCAACTTCTGGCATGCCAATTCCGGCTAATTTTGCTTGCCGAGCTACCGTTGATACCAGCCATTGCTCGGTCTCATTTCTCGGAGTTTCAATAACATGAACACCGGCACCGCGCTTGGCCATTGATTTTGACATCAACAACGAGATGATCGAACCACCAAAACCAAACGCCAAGGCAATAATCAGAAAGCTGGTGTTCTCGTTACGCCATTCAGCAGGTAAAAACATCATCACGATGCTGACAACCGCCATGATGGCTGCGTTTGTGG
>JAFMHC010000128.1 GCA_017854775.1 Gammaproteobacteria bacterium
TGCTACGTGTTTTAGCGTCGACCTTTTTAACGATCACTGCGCAATACAAGCTGTGTGAACCATCTTTGCTGGGAATAGAACCTGAAACAACAACCGAGCCGGCAGGAATGCGTCCATAAGTAACCTTACCGGTTTCGCGATCAAGGATTTTAGTGCTTTGACCAATGTAAACGCCCATTGATATGACCGAGCCTTCCTCCACCACAACGCCCTCTACAATCTCAGAGCGAGCGCCAATGAAGCAATTATCTTCAATAATTACTGGGCCGGCCTGAATTGGTTCAAGCACCCCGCCGATACCGACGCCGCCCGATAAATGTACGTTTTTACCAATTTGTGCGCATGAGCCAACGGTAGCCCAAGTGTCAACCATACTGCCAGAATCGACACGTGCACCAATATTTACATAGCTTGGCATTAACACTACGCTGGGTGCGATATACGATCCCTTGCGAACTGCGGCAGGTGGCACCACACGAAAGCCTTCCGCTTTAAAGCGAGCTTCGTCGTAGTCTGCAAATTTTGATTCTACTTTATCAAAGTATTTAGTATCTCCGCCGTCGATCAATTGGTTATCTCGAATTGCGAATGACAATAGAACTGCTTTTTTTAACCACTGATGTACAACCCACTCTCCGTTGATCTTTTCAGCTACCCGAGCTTGGCCACGGTCTAACATGTCGATGGCGGACTCTACCGCACGTCTTAGCTCAGGGTCAGCTGTGCTTGGGCTAACGTTGCTGCGGTTTTCAAAGGCTTGATCGATTATGTTTTGTAATTGCTCAGTCATGATATAGAGAGGGGTTATAGGTAATTTTCTGTTGGCGGGATTATCCAGCAAACACGCTGTTATCGCTATTGTTAGAAGTGAATTTTAGAGTTTAATTACACTGTTGGCCTTTGCGGTTGCTGTATTTTTATCTAATGCTAGGCAAATTTCGCTTTCTAATTGACTCAATATTTCGTTTTCAACTACGGGTTTGTGGTTGCCATGGCGTATATAAAAAATATCCTCAGCGCGTTCGCCGAATGTGGCGATGCGGGCACTGAGTAAAATTAGGTTATGTTTTTTCAAAACCAGCGCAACATTGTGTAAAAAACCAGGCTGATCTTGCGCTACTACTTCCATCGTTGTGTAGCTTTTGCTGTTGAATAAAAATGTCACTCTTGGTTCAATCGGAAAATGCTTCAGCGCGCGTGAAGCATTACGCCGAGAAATCACTTTTTCAGCTTCGTTCTCAACCTCCTTTTTAACGATAAGTGAGCGCAAACGCTGCTCCAAAAAGCTCATATAAGCCTGCTCTGTCTCGTTTTCACTCTCCGGAGCCACGGCGCTGAAAGAATACAGTGCGAAGCCATTAGAGCTGAGTTGCAGACGCGCTTCGATAATATTTAACTCAAGCTGGTCAAAGGAACCGGTAACTTGTGTTAATAAACGGTTGGTTTCCGGCGCGAAGACGAAAAACATATTGGCTTCTAAGCGTTCGCTATAACGAACTGACACCACGGGTATGCTAATTGCCGTGGTGTTGGTTAAGCTGCTGGTGTGCCAGGCAATGTAATATGGCTCGTTGCGAATGAAGTAGTCGTTAGGTAGCGTGTCCCAAAATTGATGCACATGCTCTTGGTTGACGTTTTTCTCGCCGACCAGCTCGACGATTAGCTCCATCGCAAGTTGCTTATCGTCTTCAACGTGCTCTTCTTCGTTGATCGGGCGTGCGACGCCTTGGCGCAGCGCCTTGCTTGTGGCGTCGTAGAGCTCTAGTAGCAGCTGACCTTTCCACGCATTCCACACCTTAGGGCTAGTGCCGCGTATGTCTGCAAGGGTGAGTAAATATAGGTTGTCTAAGTACTCTTTATCACCAACAATTGCAGCGAATTCTTTGATCACTTCTGGATCCGATATATCGCGACGTTGAGAAAAGTGAGACATCATCAAATGGCTCAATACTAACCAGCCGACTAATTTTGCATCGTATTCGCTTAGTCCATGATCTATGCAGAACTGATATGCATCTGACTCACCGAGCACTGAGTGGTCACCGCCTCGGCCTTTGGCTATGTCATGGAATAGCGCCCCAAGGAGTAGCCGCTCAGGCTTGTATAAATTAGCTAAAATTCCACTCGCCATGGCAAACTCGTCAGTGTGCTTTCTTAATCGAGTAAGATTTTCGATAACTTTTAATGTGTGTCCATCTACCGTATACACATGGAATAAGTCATGTTGCATTTGCCCAACGATCGCACCAAAGGCTGGGATGTAAGCGCCAAGCAGGCCATAGGCATTCATGCGTTCTAATGCGTTAGTCAGGCCAAGACCTTTATGTTTGAAAAGTTCCAGGAATAATTTTTGAGCTTCAGTATCGCTTCTGAAATCGTTATTAACTGATTCTAAGTTGGCTCTAATAGCCCGAATTGTGTCTGGATGTATGCCGCTGATTTTATGCTCTAGCATCAAGCAAAACAGCTTGATCATGGCTTTCGGTTCACGCACGAAAACATCCTCATCGCGCTGTTCGATCAACTTATTTTTTAGTATGAAATTGTCATCTAGTATTTTACCCGAGGAAAGACTGAAGCGCTTATTGTGAGTTACTCGATAGTTTGCTAGCAGCAGTTCATTCAAATAAATTACTTGCTGGGCTGTTCGGTAATAGCGTTTCATCAACTGCTCAACAGCGAGACGTGCCTTATTGTCTTGATAGCCAAATTCATCAGCTAATTGTCGTTGGGTGTCGAATAGCAAGCGATCTTCATGGCGATTGGTTATTAGATGCAAGCCAGAGCGCATCTTCCACAATATATTGCGTGCGCGAATCAGTATGCGGTATTCATCTTTATTGATAAGCTCTTGATTTTTCATCTCTTTAAAAGAGCGAACCCCGTAGTGACGGTTGTAGACCCAAAGAATAGTCTGCAGGTCTCGCAAACCGCCGGGGCTCTCCTTCAAGTTAGGCTCTAATGAATAAGCGGTGTCTTGATATTGAGCGTGGCGTCGTTTTTGTTCTTCAACCTTGCCAATAAAAAACTTCTCCGGCCCCCAACAACGCGGCATTCGAATTTTAGTGTTGAGGGTCTCAAATAGGCCATTAGCCTTGACTAAACGTGGCGCTAAGCGGCGAGCTTCGAGCAGGTTAGTCATCACAGTGATGTCAGCCTTTGCTTCTTTTACACAGTCTTTAATTGAGCGCACGCTGTGACCGATTTCGAGGCCGATATCCCAAAGAAAACGTAAGAAGTTTTCAACCAGATCTTTGCCGCCATCATAGTTCTCATCGCCAAGTAAAATCAGCAGATCAACATCAGAGTAGGGGTGCAGTTGGCCACGACCATAGCCGCCGACGGCGATTAGCTCGACCGGCGACTCAATTGTGTAGTCTCGTAGATGGTGATCCCACGCGATGATCACCAATTGGTCGATCATCCAAGTGTATTTAATTAGTAAATCAGCCGCCGCAATGCCATTATTTTGATGCTCCTTTAATTCGCTAAGGCCATTCTTTATTGCCTTTTTAAACGGCGCAATAGGCAATGGCGATGCGTCACCAAGCATGCGCTTAAACAGCGCAGGGTTTAGAAGTTTGCGTTTGGCGAAATGCATGCCTGTGACCTACCTAGGTTAAATGACTATATTTAATGCATGCGGTTAGTGCGAAGAATAATTTAACCACGAGTGTTCGTTAAGACTAGGGTAATACAGCGTTAGCAGAGGTTGTCAATATTTCATAACCATTAGCAGTCACCAAAATGGTGTGTTCCCATTGAGCTGATAAGGAATGATCTCTGGTCACCACCGTCCAATCATCAGACAATAGTTTGGTTTCTTTTCGACCCGCGTTTATCATTGGCTCGATCGTAAAGGTCATTCCTTGCTTCAGCGCCATGCCAGTTTTTGGTCGGCCGTAATGCAATACTTGAGGCTCTTCGTGGAATACTCGGCCAATACCGTGTCCACAATATTCACGCACTACTGAGAAGTTAGCGGCTTCAGCATGCTTCTGAATGGCGTGACCGATATCACCTAACTGTACTCCTGGCTTGACCATTTCTATGCCGATCATCATTGATTCTTTGGCGATCTCAGAAACTCGCTTAGCCAATATGCTAGGTTTACCCACATAATACATCCGACTATTGTCGCCGTGATAGCCGTCTTTGATGACGGTTATATCGATATTAATAATATCGCCTTTCTTAAGCTTTTTATCGCTCGGGATGCCATGGCATATAACATGATTGACCGAGGTACAGATCGACTTCGGAAAACCGCGATAATTTAATGGTGCTGGAATGGCGTCTTGCACATTGACAATATAATCATGGCAAATGGTATTCAATTGGTCTGTCGTGACGCCAGCAACAACATGTTCTTCAATCATATCTAGAACTTCGCTGGCGAGACGGCCAGCGGTACGCATGAGTTCTATTTCGGCGCCAGTTTTGATGGTAACGGTCATGTCTATGTGTTTTAGTTTGGTTGGTGGTGCAATTCGATACTGCTTGAAACGCCATTGTAGCAAATATCATGTCATAGGACTGCCCTTGCGGGAGCTTAATTTATTGCCTGATTTAGAATTTGAATTTAGCCGCTTTTCGGCCGAACACTGGTATTTAAATTTGCCTAAAAGATTCGTATTTTATCGGCAACAGGGCTAAGATTGTGCGATAAAGTATAACGGTACACTAGTACTTAAGAGGGGGGTAGACATGTCATTGGGTTTAATCAGGCAGGCGCAGTTCAATTTTTGGCGCTTAGCTGAGGCACGTGCGGTAGTTGAGTGGCAGAGCTTTTATGCACTACGTCCGTTACTTAAACGTCTGCCGAGAGGCGATGGGCATCCGGTTATCGTTTTCCCTGGCTTTGTCAGCAGTGATAATGCTACCAAGCCGTTGCGCAATCTGCTCACAGACCTTGGCTATCAAACTCATGGTTGGGGTTTGGGTATGAATGTATTGTTTGGCGATGAGTTAGAAGAAGAAATGATCGCCTTGGTTCGAGAGGTTTCCGAACAGGCCGGTAAAAAGGTGTCGTTGGTAGGCTGGAGTTTGGGAGGCTTGTACGCGCGCGAGGTTGCTAAAGTGTGCGCCGATCAAGTACGCAGTGTCATCTCCTTAGGCAGTCCAATTTCCGGCAAGCCAGAGCATTCTCATGCGCATGGGTTATTCAAGGCGTTCAATGGCGAACCAACTGACATTGACTACACTCGATATTTCCAGCTGCATCAAGCGCCGCCAGTGCCGACAAGCTCCATTTTTTCACATTCTGATGGTGTAGTTGCGTGGGAAGGGTCTTTGCAAAAAGAAACTGATACCACCGAAAGCATTGTGGTTCCGGCAAGTCACCTTGGTATGGGTGTTAATCCGTTGGTTATGTACGTATTGGCCGACCGTTTATCACAGCCAACAAATAAGTGGTCAAAGTTTAAGACCAGTGGTTTTAAGCGGCTGTTTTTTAAGAAGTCTAAAGCGGCTAATTTATTGTAGTTTCTGTTTCGTGAGTTTCACTATCGAGGTGGCTACTCTGTAACCATCTCTACAATCATCCGCTAGGCCTAACTTAAACCTAAGTTAGGTTTAACTTGAGCACAAGTTAAGCCGCATCGGACTTGGCCTTTTCGCTATCAGCGATGACACCACAGATCAGGCTTATAAAACGAGGTATTAATTGGCGAGGTAGGTCATGCCCCATGCCTTCTATCAACTCAAGTTTGGCATTTTTGATGTGTTTTGCGGTGTCGATGCCGCCTTCGACTGGAACAAGTACGTCTGCCTTGCCGTGAATCACTTGGGTTGGAACTTTGATTTTTCTAAGTAGGTGGCGACGATCTCCAGACTCTAAAATTGCCGCCATCTGATGGGTGTATCCATGTGGCGAGTAAGATCGACGTAAGCCGCTGAGAATACGATCGCTTAACTCTTCTTGTTTTGGTGGGTAATCTGGGCTGCCGATAATGGCCCAAGTGGCCAAGCTGTGTTTCAGATACGCTTTTTCGTTATTTCGGTCGGGCCGCATTAGTAATTGTTTGGCAATGCGTAAACTTGGTTGTGGTAAATCCGGGTTGCCGCTGGAGGACATGATAGAGGTTAGAGACAAGCTGCGCTCTGGGTGTTCGGACGCGATTACCTGGCAGATCATGCCGCCCATAGATGCGCCAACCCAATGAGCTGATTCAATCTCTAAAAAGTCGAGCACTCCGATGGCGTCAGCGGCCATATCCCTCAAACCATAAGGTACTCGAATAGATAAGCCTAATTTGGAGCGTAAGATCAACTTCATTAAGTTGACCGGCTTTTTCGGTTCTATCTGTTGAGATAGGCCAATATCACGATTGTCAAAGCGAATAACTCGATAGCCTTCGCTGGCAAGACCTTCGCATAGCGCCTCTGGCCAAGCGATCATCTGCGTTCCAAGGCCCATCACGAGTATTAATGCGGGGTCTGCCGCATCACCAAATTCATCGTAGGCTAAACGTAAGCCGTTAGCCATTAAGTACTTCTGAGTCATTGAATATAATTTCTTGGTTTATCGTTAAGTGAGGATGACCGTCGAAAGTCAAAATTGTCGATAGTTACTTCTGCGAAACATTTCTGTTAGATTTAGCCTTTTTACTGAGCCTCTTTTTGCGACCTGCATTGGGCTTCTTTACAGCGGTTGCTTGATGCAGCTCGCTGAAAGACTCTTTCAGGCAATCGGCATAGAACGCAGGGTCAGGCATCATCTCACGGCAGGCGTTAATACTTATATTAAACTTGCCACAATAGCTCAGTATCGCATGAAACAGACCCATGCCATCAATCGCCGGGCCGAGCCCAAAGTTGCTCAACATTTTCGCGCCAGTGAAGTAGAGAGGCACCTGAGGCCCTGGAACATTAGTAATAACACAATTGTACGAGGGCTTAATGCGGTTTGCTAGAGCCAAGCGGCTTGATAGTTTGGCCGCCGAAGCGGTTAACGTCGATGGAATGAATTGAGTGTAATCGGTCATCGTTTTAGCGCCGATCGCGTTGTTCAGCTCCTTAGCCTGAGAGGTGCCTGCATTGACCGCAATTAAGCGTTCTAGTGGGTCTTCGATATCGCTTCTAATACGTACGGTCAATTGCGAAACTTGATTGCCGGCTTTACCCAGTTGGTCTTTGGTGCGAATATTTACCGGAGCCATGGCCGCCAATGAGCGCTCGGGCAACTCATTTTTGCTTTGCAGGTATTTACGTAAACCGCCGCCACAAATTGCCAGAGCCACATCGTTTACCGTTACCCCCGGTACTGCATTCTTTATTTCTTTAATATCCTCCAAATCGAATTCGACTGCATCAAACACTCGATAAGGCGAAACGTTGGTATTAAATCGTGTTCGTGGAATATCCGTAACTCGTGATAATTTCCCGCGAGCCAGCCCAGCGGCAAGCTTTGCTACACCCGGGATTGTGTTCTTAGCTACTTCGTAAACCCGTAATGGCGTTTTTATGTTATTCAGTTGAGAGCGCCAGAAAAGTTCCGTAGCAGTTGGTGTGCGATCCTTGTTGATTTTCTGCGGGCTCTCTTTTATCTGGTATTCCGGACTCAAATCATGAATTGCCGAAGCAACTTCCACACCCGAGGCGCCATCAATTGCGGCATGATGCATCTTACTAAGCACCGCGAAGCAGCCAGGCGGATAGCCCTCAACGTTGTCTAAGCCCTCAATAATATAAAATTCCCATAGTGGTCGAGCGCGGTCGAGTGGTCGAGCGTGCAAGCGAGATGCTTGAATGCAGAGCTGGCGCCAATCCCCTGGCCTAGGAAGTGCAATGTGCCTGATGTGGAACTCTGGGTCGAAGGGGCCGTCGGACTTCCAATAGGGGTGATCCAATCTTAATGGCACTTCGACCAGGACATTGTTCATAGCCGCGACACGATGGGCTCGGTTTAGTACATTCTCCAATATCTGCTTGAAGCCAACGGCACCGCCGGGAGCGGTTGATGGGTCGTAAATAGCCAGACCACCAATGTGCATCGGGCTGTTGGCTGTTTCGAGATAAAGAAATGAGGCATCTAGGCCGGTCAGTTGGTGCACGTGTACGCTCCGTTTTTACGGTTATTTTGGCATAGCTTGCCATGGTCTCTCGATACCCGCAATTGAAGAGTCTCAATAGCCATCATTTATATTGCATTAGTAGTGTGTTGTCGCTTATTGGTCAGGCCAATATTTAGCCATAAAATAGCCAGTAAACCTTTGTGAAAGCGAGGCTTTATGGTATAAACGCGCCTCAACATAAATCGTCCGATTGTCATTGGCAACTACTGGGTGCTTTTTGTCGTTATAAGTTTTTGATTTTATTGAAGATGTCGATTCAGGTTTTCTGAGTTGATTTCCATATTCGGTGGCAAATGCTACTTCAGATAAATCTTAAGTTGCGACACGAGGTTAGTAGTTCAGATTTTTCGGATTAGTCTAAACCCGTACAATTTTGGAGTACACATATGTCAGACGTTACTATGCGCCAGATGCTTGAAGCAGGCGTTCACTTTGGTCACCAGACCCGTTATTGGTCACCTAAAATGCGCCCGTTTATCTTCGGTGAGCGCAATAAAATTCACATTATCAACCTTGAGCAAACGTTACCAATGTTCAACGACGCGATGAACTACATCGGCAGTATCGTTGGCAATGGTGGAAGCATCATGATGGTTGGTACCAAGCGTTCAGCCAGCACTCTTATTAAAGAAGCCGCAGAACGAGCAGGCGCGCCTTATGTTAACCATCGTTGGTTAGGCGGCATGTTGACTAACTTTAAAACGGTTAAAAATTCTATTCGTCGTTTGAAAGAATTGGATACCCAGTTAGTTGAAGGTACAGCAGCACGCTTGAACTTGAATAAAAAAGAATCTCTTACTCTTGATCGCGAACGTATCAAGTTAGAGCGCAGTCTTGGCGGTATTAAGAACATGCAAGGCTTGCCTGACGCATTGTTTGTAATTGACGTTAAAGCTGAGTACATCGCTGTATCAGAGGCCAACAAGCTAGGCATCCCAGTGATAGCTGTTGTTGATACAAACTGTGTGCCAGACGGCATTGACTATGTGATTCCCGGCAATGATGACGCGATTCGAGCTATCAGCTTGTACGTAGAAGCCGCGGCAGACACCATTATCAACGCGCGTGCAGCGGCTCAAGTTAAGCCAGCAGCGGCATCGAAAGATGGCACTAGCGAATACGTAGAGTTGGTTGAAGAAGTTGCAGCAGCAGCAGCCGCTGAAGATGTGGCTAACGCTAAGGCTCCGGCGGAAACCGAATCTCCTGCGGTTGTCGAAACCGTAACAGCAGCAGCTGAAGAAGCTGTGGCAGTGGTTAAAGAAGCGGCAGCGCCAGTTGTCGAAAAAGCGGCAGCAGCGGTTAAAGAAGCGGCCACTGCGGTAGCTGAAGCCGTTACTCCGGCTGGATCTGACCAACTTACTGACATCAATGGCATTGGCCCTGTGATCGAAGGTAAGTTGAATGGTCTAGGCGTCACTACGTTCCAACAAATCGCTGACTTTACAGCGCAAGACGTTGAACGTATTGATGGCGAACTGAACTTTAAAGGTCGTATCGAACGTGAAGAGTGGATTGCTCAAGCGAAAGCAAAACTAGCTTAAAACCTCTTTAGGTTTAACTCTATTTTTGCTGCTAAGAAGTCTGCTTGCGCGGGCTTCTTAGTCGATTAAACTCAGAATATATTTATAGGTGATGACATGGCAATTACTGCCTCATTAGTTAAAGAACTGCGTGAACGTACAGGCGCAGGCATGATGGAATGCAAAAAGATGTTGACCGAAACTGACGGCGACATCGAATTGGCAATTGAAGAAATGCGTAAGCGTGGCGCAGCACAAGCTGACAAGAAAGCAGGGCGTATTGCCGCTGAAGGTACTATTGTTACATTGGTAGACGGCACTAAAGCCGTGGCTGTCGAAATTAACTCTGAAACAGATTTCTCTGCTAAAGATGAGTCTTTCATGGCATTCGCCAATCAAGTAGCTGAAACTATTTTAGCTAATTCACCTGCTGACAACCAAGCTCTTGCTGCTACAGCAACGGCTGACGGCCCTACTGTTGAAGAAGCACGTCAATCTTTGATTCAAAAAATCGGTGAAAATATAACTGTTCGCCGCTTTCAGTTGATTGAAGCCGGTAACGGTGACGTTGTTGGTGCATACCAACACGGTAACAAAATTTCTGTGTTGACTCGTTTGTCTGGTGGTAGTGAAGATTTGGCTAAAGATGTGTCTATGCACATTGCCGCTAGCAAGCCAGTTTGTATCTCTTCAGATGAAGTGCCTGCTGATTTGTTGGCTAAAGAGCGTGAAATTTTTGCAGCTCAAGCGGCTGAAAGCGGTAAGCCAGCGGAAATCATGGAAAAAATGGTTGAAGGCCGAATTCGTAAATATCTGAATGAGGTGACTCTTCTCGGTCAAGCATTTGTAAAAGATCCAGATGTGACAATAGAAAAATTGCTAAAATCAGCTGGCGCTGAATGTAAGCAATTTGTTCGTTATGAAGTTGGTGAAGGCATCGAGAAGAAAGAAGATGACTTTGTTGGCGAAGTAATGGCACAAGCTGGTAAAGCTTAAATTATTGTCCTAGTTTTAGGGCTACCTGCTTTGAATGCAGTAAGGCTTATGTCTTAGAAAATAGCCAGACATGTTCTGGCTATTTTTTTGACTGCTGATTGGGTGATATTCATTGATCAGCGATTTGAGAGAGCTTACGATCTGTAATCGCCAGCTTTTATTGTATGACGTGTGTAGTAAGCTGCACTTATAAAAATTTTAATACGGAGTAATTGCCCAATGCCAACCGATACTTCAACCAAAGGTTTTCGTAGAATATTACTCAAGCTAAGCGGAGAAGCGCTTGCAGGCAGTAGTGGAGATTCCAAGTTTGGGATAAACGCACAGGTCCTTAATTCAGTCTGTAAAGAAATAGCGGCGGTTATCGAGACCGGCACCCAAGTTGCAATTGTCATTGGTGGTGGTAATTTTTTCCGCGGCATTTCAGCATCTGAGTCTGGTATTGAGCGCGTAACGGCCGACTATATCGGTATGTTAGCCACTGTCATGAACGCCTTAGCCGTTCAGCAGGCATTGAAGCAGATTGGGGTTGAAGCTCGAGTGCAATCGGCCATTCCGATCTCGCCGGTGTCTGAACCTTATGTGCGTTTGCGCGCCTTGAAACATCTCAACCAAGGCCGCGTAGTGATCTTCGCTGCCGGCACCGGTAACCCTTATTTTACTACTGATACCGCAGCAAGTTTGCGCGCCGCTGAAATTAATGCTGACATTCTTGTAAAAGCGACCAAGGTTGATGGCGTATACGACTCCGATCCAGAGGAAAATCCCGATGCGGTCCGTTATGACCAAGTCAGTTATGATGAAGTCCTACAGAAACGCTTAGGTGTTATGGATGCCACCGCGATTGCGTTATGTCGTGACAATAATATGGCATTGCGTGTATTGTCGATCAGCGAAGAAGGGGCGCTGGCGAAGATGGCGCGAGGCGAGCAAATTGGTACATTGATTACTGGTGATTAGCCTTTGCTATTATCCAGTGTAATGTTCGCTAATGTAGCCAATATTAGATCCGGCTTGTGCGGAATTGTTGTTATAAACAAACATAAATATAAATACAGCTCTCGAATGTTATAGATAGAGCGACTTGAGGAAAAAAGATGATTAACGATATTCTAAAAGATGCCGAAGACCGTATGCAGAAAAGCATAGAATCTATGCGAGGGGATATGGCCAAAATTCGTACCGGCCGAGCCAGTTCTGCCTTGATTGATCATTTGACCGTTGATTATTACGGTACCGCGACACCGATTAATCAGGTAGCCAATGTGTCGGTGCAAGACGCCCGAACATTAGCGGTTCAGCCGTGGGAAAAAAACATGGTGCCGGTGGTCGAACGTGCGATTATGGAGGCGAATTTGGGTTTTAACCCAGTTACTGCGGGTGATTTAATTCGTATTCCTATGCCGCCATTGACTGAAGAGCGTCGTAAAGAGATGGTAAAGATCGCCGCCAGCGAGGGCGAAAGTGGTAAAGTTGCCGTTCGCAATATTCGCCGTGATGCTAATAGTGACTTCAAAGCCTTGCTTAAAGAC
>JAFMHC010000129.1 GCA_017854775.1 Gammaproteobacteria bacterium
CCTCTAAAGCCAATGCAAATACTACCGTTACTAGTAATGCGGTGATCGCCGTAAGATAAAAACCATCGGTAATAAGTCTTGCTGCCAAGCCCATGCGTCCAGCGCCTATTAGCTTTGATGTCAATGAAGAAATGGCCATCCCCAGGCCGAGCGCAACACTGGTTACGATGAAGGTAATTGGCATGATGAAGCCGATGGCGGCTAACTGGTCGGTGCCAAGGAAAGAGATAAAATAACTATCGACTAAGCCTAGGCTCATGATCGCGATTAGCGCGAACAACATCGGGATAGTCAGGCGAACCAGAGTTGGGCCGATTGGCTGCGAAATAATTTCATCGCGGCGTTTTGAGGTCTTAATGGAGGCCCCCCTAGTAACTCGGATTTAGGATCATTTGACTGATCGTTTTTAAGCTTGGACGCTTTCTAATACAGCCCGAGCGTTGCCAAGAGGGATGCCAGCAGCGTGAGCTTTTTCAATCGCCTCATCAACACTAATTGACCCTGCGGGTATTTCGCCTAATGCCCAGATAAATGATGATCTCATTCCGCTTCGACAATGAGCAAGAATGCCCTCATCTGTAGCATCGACAATCGCCTTGAAGTCTTCAACTAAACTAGAGGGCATGGGTTGGCCGTTGGCCATCGGTAGATAGTGATAGCTAATTCCATATTCAGCAGCAAGTTTGGCCGCATCTTCAGAGCTAAATTGCCCAGCTTCTTCGTTATCAGGACGGTTGTTTATGATGGTTTTTATGCCGGTCGCCTTTAGCGACTCGAAGTCGAGCGCAGTTATTTGCCCACCAACATAAAGGTTGTTGTGAAGTTGCTTCATTTTAAAGAGTCTCAGCTTAAAAAGCGTCAGCGTGTTAGTTTGAATTTTTTTACTAGAACCTTGAGCCTACCGAAGCTTGCTTCGCGCCCTTCAGCGCGATCATTATACCTCAAGCGGTAATAAGTTTGGGTTATGTCGTTAATCTCGATAGCGTGTTCTGGAAACGACGCCGCCGCGCGACGAGCGAATTCCTTTGGCGTTTCGCTGGCTTCTTTCTCAAGCTGAAATCGTTTGAATTTTTTCACAAAGCGAAGGTATTGAGCTTGGGTTTCACTGCGCTTAATGTTTCGCGGAACCAACTGCCAAAAGTAAAATAGTAATAGCGCTAAGGCACCCGAGGCCATCAATAATACCAGTACGGCTACGCTGTTTCGATGTTCTACACCGAGCTTTTCTAGCAGTTGGCGTTGTGTATTGAAGTCATAATTTACAACCCACTTATTCCACTGGTAGCCGGCGTTTTTCCAGCTGTCTTGTAAGCCGTTAAGCATCTTACTGAAGCCGGTTGGGTTGAGCAGATTTGCCAGCGCTCTACCAGTGTCATTGCTACCTAAAAGTCCAGACTCCCAGAGTTCCATTAACGCATCCATGCCGTAATTGATGCGCTCTGGACTGATAGTGGCCGTAGGGTCTACACGCTGCCAAAGCCCATTTACCCAAACTTCACTCCAAGCGTGTGCGTCAGAGTAACGTACTTCGATATATTGATTATCATTGACTGCGGTGCCGCCTTGGTAGCCCACTACCACCCGAGACGGTATTTCGAGCATACGCATGATAATGGTGAAGGCACTGGCATAGTGCTCGCAATAGCCTTCACGTGTATTAAAGATAAAGTCGTTTAGCGGCTCATTTTCGTCCAACGACGGTGGCAGCAATGAATACATGAACGGATTGCTCTCAAAGTATTGGTATACACGTTCGACGACTTCAGCATCATCTGCCGCCCCGTCTCTCCATTGATTAAGAAGTCGTTGTAGCTTCGCACTCGGCTTGCTTTTCAATGCCAGTAAGCTGCTTCTATCGCTTGGAGCGGCAAAACTAGCGACGATGTTTTCTGGTGACGAACTGGTAGCCGTTGAGGAACCCTGATAGCTGAATGCTCCCGCCTCTGGACGTACACGGTAAACTGAGTAGTCGGGCAGCGTTAGGCCTTTACTCGAACCGCTTATGTAGTCTAGATAGGGCAGATATTTGTCGTTGCTCTTTTCGTGAAGAATTTGATAATGCCATGGCCCAGCCTTGAGCTTATCTAAGCGCCTTATTTTGCTGGCGACAATGAAGTCTTTGGGCTCAGGTTCGATTACACTCCATTGAAAGTTGCGCTCTACGGGCATGGTTTTCGCCCGCCAATACATTTGCGAGCGCTCAGGAACAACGCCACCGGTAAACTCAACCCGAAAAGCGAGCTCATTATTAAATGCAGAGGAGGCCATTTCTCCAGCGACTAAACTATCACTTAGGGACGATGCGTTGTTGGATTTATCAAATGATGGCAGAAAGCCGAAGTTAGCCTGAATTCTTGGAAAAAAGAAGAACAAGATGATCGCTAGTGGTAATGCTTTAGCAATCATCGATGCGCTGGTTTTTAAGGTATCTTTGTGTGAGACTTTGGCGGGATTGGATATTTGCAACAAAATACTCGTGATTACCACGGTATAGATGATAACGATAATAATATTGGCAATCGACGAATTAAAAAGAAAGGACGAGGCGCCGAGGAAATAGAGCAGTAGGCAGACAATGTAGTAGTCGCGAAGCGACTGTGACTCTAGAAACTTGAGTGCGACAAGTAAGATCAGAAAGCTGATGCCGGCTCGTTGTCCGTTCCAGCCGCCATAGACGTAGATTACCATGCCTAAGCTGGCGATGGTGAGGACCATCATTACCAGGCGTGGCGGTATCGACAGTTTACCCATGATGATAGTTGTCTTTAGCGCAAAAATCGCCAATGCGAACACCGCAATTGAGAGATTGGCGATTTGAAAATGAACCAGTACAGCCACACCAATTAGTCCAGCCAGTTGCAATAAGGTATTTCTTCTCGCTTCATGAGTTGGCGGTTGCGAGGGCATTGGTGGTAGTTTGCTAAGCAATAATTTTAATGGGTTAGTCAATTTAGCCATGATCTTCCTCACCTGAAACGTCGGTGTTATCACTCCATAATGCTAATACCCGTAAACAGGCATGGTAGTGATTCATTCCTTTATCAAATTCAATAGTGTGGTTTGGCATCTCCAATTGATATCGTTGGCCATTTTTTTCGGCGTTAATCACCCAGTAGCAAAGCTGACTTAGGCGATCTTCTGTGCTTAACGATACTGGTAGATTGAACCAACTCAAATTGACCGAACTATTGCTGTGGTTTTCATATTGGATCGACACCAGCTTGTTGGTCTTTGCTAACGATGGCCAATGAATGTCGCGCATGCGGTCGCCGTCTTGATAGTTTTTCATGCCAGCATAATCTTCGGCACCAAGTCGGACATTTGCGTTCGCCTCTTCTTTACCATTGTTTGATCCATCTTCGGGGAATGGTACCAAGTCCAGCGGTTGAGGATAGACTAAGCAGCGCTCGTCGGAGACAAATCGTTTGGTCCAGCAAAAGAAAATACCAATTGGATATAAAGAGCTAAGATTCACTGGCTCGCAGGGAAAAAGGCCGCGCTGGACAGTTGGTAATCTCACTTCAATCGTTTGCTGGTCGCCACCACCGAGTGTGCTAAGTTGATGAAAGCCGCCAGCGATTAACCACACTGCATGGCGTGGTTTGCCGCTTGGGTTGGAGAGCGTGATGGGAAATATCGCTGCGTTTCCAAGAAACACGGACTTACTCGGGTGGCTCCCTATGCTCAAGCCGATCACATTATTGTGTGTATAGACCATCGCAATTAAGCCAACTGCAACTAGTATGAATAACATCATAAATGCCGATTGATTATCAAACTTGACGGCGATGCCAAACAGAGCAGCAAGAATAAGCGCGAAGTACCAACCAACGCGAGTCGGCATTATATAAAGCTCTTTTCGGCCTATGACGAAATCAGGCATGCTTAATGAGGCCAGTCAAACTCAGGGTTATCGGTAGTGACATCTTTATAACACTTCAACGCCAGCAAGGAGTTCATTGAGGGCGTCAGTCGAATCACTTCCATCATTGCAATGCAATCGATGTGCGGCGGTGTAGCTTGCAAGTAATTTGATATCATCGGGTAGTACGCTGTCACGGCCCTCAACATAGGCGAGTGCTTTTGCTGCGCGTAGCCACTGTAGTCCAGCTCGCGGAGATAATCCATTGATGAACTGACCGCAATCTCTGGTTCGAGCTAACAATGTTTGTAGGTAGCCGACGACCGCATCACTGGCGTGTATTTGTTCTGCCTGCTTGACCATGGCGGCAACCTCCTCAGAGCTGAAAACGGTTGAAACATCGTTTTTTTTGTTTTGACCTAGTAATAACTTTTTCTCAAATTCGTCGCCTGGATAACCGAGCGAGAGGCGCATTAGAAAACGATCTAATTGAGATTCGGGCAGCGGGAATGTACCGCTTTGTTCTAATGGATTTTGAGTTGCGATCACGAAGAATGGGTCGTTGAGTGGCAACTGTCGACCCTCGACCGAGACCTGCTGCTCTTCCATCGCCTGCAGCAACGCACTTTGGGTTTTTGGAGTCGCGCGATTTATCTCATCGGCTAGTAGTATCGAGGTGAATAAAGGGCCCTTTTTGAAATGAAACTTCTTGCTTTCCATATCAAAAATGGTCATGCCGATGATATCGGTAGGCAACAAGTCGCTGGTGAATTGTACGCGTTTATAGGGTAGACCAAAAAGCTTGGCTAGGGCATGTGCGAGTGTGGTTTTACCGACACCTGGTATGTCTTCTATAAGTAAATGGCCACGCGCAAGCAAACACACGACTGCAAGTTTGGTTGCCAATGGTTTGCCGAGAATGATGGAATTAAGTTGTTCAAATAACGCGTCCAGTTTTTTCATTATGTATTTTTATTTTCTAGGTAAGTGTGATCGAGTGATTGGTTTTTTACTGCACGGTTTATTTCTTGCTTAAAATTTGTATTGTTCAACTGGTATGTCGGTCAATTATGTATCGGGCAATCGGTGATTTGACAATAAATTCAATCAACTGATTTTAGTTTCTTTCGACGCTTTAACCATCTGAGCAACGGAATATGGTGTCGATTTTGATTATAAAGGCTATCAATGAGCTCAATGTTGTCACGTAACTTTTGCGCCAACAGTGTTTGATTTCGGCGGCCACAGAACAATAATTCGTCGCCAAGCTTTAGCGGCATGTCTGGGTCAGGAAGTAGGTGACTCATGCCGCCTCTAAGCAGCAGCAGCGGTATACCTTCGGTGCCTGGCAGCTTAGAATTCGAGCTTACTTGCTCTACTGTTAGAGCTTGCTGGTTGTCGATGAACTGTAAGATTGCTGGTGCCCCCTTGGAGTCAATTACTAGGCGCCAAGTTACCGGATCATTATCGTTGGTCAAGCGACAAATTTCTGTGATTAGATCATTAGTCGCTGAGGGCGATAGTGAGTAAGAGTACTGCAAGAACTTGGTCACCAGTGGCCGAGAAATTATGGTAAGCACTTCATTGGCGACCACTTGACTGCGACGCATAATGTAATCACATTTAGCGTGCATAAAAAGAATATTGTTGGTCTCTTGGCTAACACGGCCGATGGTCACAATATCGTTATTGAGTTGTTTCGCGGTAATCAATATAGAAAGATTGTTAGCATCGTCATCACTGGCGGCGACGATAACGCTGGCTGATTTTATTCCAGCTTCTATTAAGGTGTCCGCTTCAGTCCCGCGACCGACAATACTGCCCTTTGGTGCGCCGCTAGCCTCAGGGTCAATATCAACAATCGTCACGGATATATGCCCGTCATCTGAGTAGTGTTCTACCGCTTTGCCAAATCGGCCATAGCCGCAAATTATCCAATCTCCTCCTGGTAGGCCTTCATGGGTAATGCGCTCGTTTATGTGCTCGGCGGTGTGTTGGTTAATAAACCAATTATGGATTCGGTGAAGCTCGGGATTGGTCGTCAACAAACTTAAGCGGCGGCCGAACACTAGATACGGATTGATTATTGAATCGGTTCCAAACGAGGCCATGTTGTCCGCTTCGTCTTGAATTTCAGAGCGGCAGATAACCGGCATATCAGGGTTAACCAGCTTGCTGGCTACGGCAATTTGTAAGTTTGTGTGATCATCTTGAGTAACGGCGATAACACCACGGCAACAAGGATGATTAATTCCGGCAGCAAGCAAATTATCTGGGTCGGTTATATCGCCGCCGAGGACGATTGCCGGGACGCTCAATTCCTCAAGTTTAAGGCTATGCAGGCGTTCAGAGTGGAGGTCAATTATTATCGCTTGAATGCCGAGTTCTGATAGGCCTCTAACAATTAATTGCCCTGTTTCGCCGTAGCCGCAAATAATGTGAAACGGTCGGTCAATGCGTTTAATACTTAATTTAAATGCGCGCTGAGCTACCGCGCTAATGAATGTTTCATCTTGTGTTAGCCTCAAGACGGTACCGATGCCATACAGCCAAGCGACAACCGATGTGTATATACAGACCAGCACCCAAGCTCGCTGCAAGTCAGTGAAAGGGTAGGGAAGTTCTCCGAAGCCAATCGTTGTCCCCATAAAACTGACGAAATAAAAGGCGTGAAAAAAGCCCATACGCCAAGGCTCGCCATTGGGGTCGACGCCGGGTATAAGAGTCATGCCGAGTGTTGCAACGGCATAAACACTGATTAATAAAATCAGCGGTGTCCGCAAACGGCGTAATACTAAGAAGAAAATATCAGACACGGTGTCTCTAAAGGTCAGTCGCTGGGTTTACTTGCGCTACTTACGTATCTGACCGGTTTCGATTATCAATAACACAACCGACAATAAATTGGCAATTAGGGCCCCACCGGCTAACGATGTTACGGTCGCCATGGCTGTTGGTGTTATTGAACCGTGGTTAACCGTAGAGACGCCCCATGTAATCGCTGCGGCGATCAACAATAAGTCGACCACTAAGCTCGAAGCAAGTACCGTTGAGCCGAAATGAGTTCGGTCACCAAATTTCATTACCGTGCAAATCAAGCTAACTATTAACGCCGCGAATAATTCGTTGACATGATGATGTGATGCCTCAGATAACTCTCCAATAAAAAAGCTAAAATTCAAAGATAAGGCTAAAATTATGAAGAACGCGAAGATTACTTTTTCGAGGTTCATGCAAGTTTCCGTTTGGTCTGTACTGTTTTAAGTGATAAAAAATTAGTTTTCATCGACATAATATCAAAATATTGGCGGTCTAAGGCTCTGACCCTGAGGTTGAGCTTAGCACACATTGGATTGGGCTATAAGTTGGCCACGCCTGTCGTGCACGTATATTTTTAGAGCAAGTTGTATGATGTTTATTATAATTTAAAGAGCTGCTCTAGCGGTTGCTCGAATACCTAAAATTGTATACTATTCGCGCGCTGACAAAGGGTCGTATATGCGGTCCTCAAAGCAAAGAGTTATGAGTATAATTCTTTGATATTCGATAAGTTTGTTGGCGCAAACACGGCATTCTAGATCGCGTCGGTGTCGATGGTGAAAACGATGATGTCTGGCAAATGTGTGTTCGAAACCCTAAGGTTTTAGCTAAGTAGCCGCCTTTTTAAAGCAAAAAGGGCGATATACTAAAATTCAAAGGGCAATATATTAGGCCAAAAAGGTAATATATTTCTTTTTTATAGCTATTTTTCTTTAGATTAGATAGCTAAAAGACTTTACGTAATGGTTTAGAGCTTCAAAATACAGAACGTGGTGAGGTAATCATTGTTTTTTAAGATAAAGAAAGGGTTAGATATTCCTTTGAAAGGGCGCCCAGATGAGCGTATCGATGTTGTCAGTCCAGTTAGCAGAGTTGCCGTTTTAGGTAGCGACTACATTGGTTTGAAACCGACTATGTTGGTTAAAGAAGGCGATTCTGTAAAAGCCGGCACACCGCTGTTCGAAGACAAGAAAAATCCTGGTGTTGTTGTCACCTCTCCAGCCTCTGGTAGCGTTTCGGCGATTAATCGAGGCGCTAAGCGCGCATTGATTTCAGTGGTTATCGACGTTAACGGCGATGAGAGCGAATCATTTAACTTTGAAGACCTGGCCAGCATCTCGGCCGAACAAGTTCGCGAGCTGCTTATTAAGTCCGGCTTGTGGGTCTCCATGCGAACCCGGCCCTATGGTAAGGTGCCGACGGTTGACGCCACACCGAACTCAATTTTTGTCAATGCGATGGACACTAATCCATTAGCGGTTGACCCAACCATTATTATTAATGAACGTGCTGGCGACTTTGCAACAGGCGTTAGTGTTTTGGCCAAGTTCGATGTGCCGGTGTACGTATGCCAAGCTGATGGAGCTCAATTACCCGAATTGAACGGCAGCAATGTTCAGCTTGCTAGATTTGCTGGTAAACACCCTGCAGGCTTAAGCAGTACCCATGTTCACAATATTGACCCGGTCGACGCTTCTAAGTCGGTTTGGACCTTAGGGTATCAAGATGTCATTGCTATTGGCTCGTTAGCTCAAACCGGACAAATCGACACCACTCGGTACGCAGCGGTCGCTGGCCCGTTAGTCAACTCGCCGCGAGTATTGGCGACTAGGTTAGGTGCTAACATTAGTGAGCTGATTGACGGTCGAACGGCTGCAGGTAATAAGCGGGTGATAAGCGGCTCAGTATTAAATGGGCATGCCGCCTCTCAAGTGACCGACTACCTTGGGCGTTACGACAATCAGATATCGGTGATCGAAGAACCCGGCGAACGGGAGTTTATGGGCTGGATTGCACCGGGCTTAACTAAGTTCTCGGCAATCAACGTGCTTATTTCCAGTATTTTCAAACCTAAATCCTTCAATATTACGACCTCTCAATACGGTAGCCCGCGCGCAATCGTACCAATCGGCGTGTTTGAGAAGGTAATGCCGTTGGATATTCTGCCAACGCCGCTAATTAAGTCTCTTCTGGTTAAAGATACTGATGCCGCTCAGCAACTTGGCTGTTTGGAGTTAGTCGAAGAGGACTTAGCTCTGTGCTCATTTGTTGATCCCAGCAAGCATGACTTTGGTCCTGTATTGCGTTCAACGCTTACTCAAATCGAAGTGGAAGGTTAATATGTCATTTCTTCGACGTACCCTAGACAGCATTCATCCGCATGTAACTGAAGGCGGAAAATATAAGAAGTTCTACGCGCTATACGAAGCAGTAGATACTATTTTTTATTCCCCAGGCGATGTAAACAAGGGGCGTAATCATGTTCGCGATGCAATAGACCTTAAGCGAGTCATGATTTATGTGTGGATAGCCGCTATGCCGGCAGTCATCATGGGTTGCTACAATACTGGCTTACAAGCCAATACTGTAATGGCAAGCATGGGCTTAACCGAAGTCGTCGGTTGGCGCGGCGATATCCTGAGCCTGTTTGGCATCGGGGTTGATCCCGCGAGCTTATTCGATAATTTCTGGCACGGTTTTTGGTATTGGTTTCCAATCTACGCGACTGTTTTTATCGTTGGCGGATTTTGGGAGGTTCTATTTGCTTCGGTCCGTGGCCATGAGATTAACGAAGGTTTCTTTGTAACCTCCATCCTTTTTAGCTTGATCGTACCAGCGACATTGCCCTTATGGCAGGCCGCAATCGGTATCAGCTTTGGTATTGTGATCGGTAAAGAAGTGTTTGGCGGAACCGGTAAAAACTTTTTAAATCCTGCACTTACTGCTCGAGCGTTCTTGTACTTTGCCTATCCGGCACAAATTTCTGGTGACGCGGTATGGGTTGCCGTCGATGGTTACACTAGCCCAACAGCGTTAAGCGTTGCCTCACAGGGCGGAATAGATGCATTAACCCAAGCTGGTTATACTATTCAACAAACCTTCGTTGGTCATATCGCTGGGTCTATTGGTGAGACCTCATTGATCGCTATTGGTATTGGCGCGTTGTTTTTACTCGCGACCAAAATAGCCTCTTGGCGGATTATGCTCGGTGTTGTTGCCGGCGTCGTTGCCACCACGCTGCTTTTCAATGTGATAGGCAGTGATACAAACCCAATGTTCAGTATTACCCCGCAGTGGCATTTTGTCATGGGTGGATTAGCATTCGGCATGGTGTTTATGGCCACTGACCCAGTCAGTGCGTCAATGACCAATACTGGTCGCTTTTGGTACGGCGCATTGATCGGTCTGATGACGGTATTGATTCGGGTTGTCAACCCAGCGTTTCCGGAAGGCATTATGTTGGCAATTCTATTCGCTAATCTGTTTGCGCCACTGATTGACTGGTTTGTAGTTCAAGCGAACGTTAAGCGTCGTACAGCACGCTATGCAGCGTAGGTGACAGGAAGAATATGACAATGAAAAACTCAAAATTTTCTATTTCGAACCGGTCTAGACAAGGTGGTTTCTTCCACTTACCGAATGATAATATGGTGAAAACTATTGGCGTAGCGACACTGCTATGCCTAGTTTGCTCGATAATTGTGTCAGGTGCGGCGATTGTTTTAAAACCTCAACAGGTTGCTAATAAGCTGCTTGATAAGAAGAAAAACATTTTGTTAGTTGCTGGCATCAGCGATGAGACTAAGACGGTCGCGGAACTTTTTACTCAAGTAGAGGCCCGTATCGTTAATATGTCTACGGGCGAGTTTACCGATGCAGTAGATGCGGTTACTTTCGATCAACGTAAAGCGGCCAACGACGCTGAGTATCGGGTCGCTTTAGATAAGTCACAAGATATAGCGTCGGTCGGAGCCATTTCTAAATATGGCAACGTCTATTTAGTTCGCGATGGCGATGATGTTAGTAAGATAATATTGCCAATTAGTGGTTATGGGCTTTGGTCGACAATGTATGGTTTTATAGCACTCGAGAGCGATGCTCGAACGGTTAGCGGAATCACATTCTATGAGCATGCTGAGACTCCCGGTCTTGGTGGCGAAATTGATAATAAGAAATGGCAAGCAAGCTGGGATGGAAAGCAGATCGTCGATTCGCAAGGCAAACCTGTGCTAAGCCTGGTAAAAGGTGGTGTTACTCAGAACACCCCTGATGCTGAATATAAAGTAGATGGTTTAGCGGGTGCGACGTTAACCAGTAATGGTGTGTCTAACCTAATAAAATTTTGGATGGGAGAAGATGCTTTCGGCCCATATCTTGAGCGGGTTCGCTCAGCGACAGATCAAGTTTCTGCCGTTACTTCAATTAATAGTGAGAAGGGTTAAGTTATGCCAAGTGAAGCAAGAAAAGCGTTATTTGAACCATTAGTTGCTAACAACCCGGTTGCTCTTCAGATATTAGGTATATGTTCTGCGTTGGCCGTAACTACTCAACTATCAGCCTCGCTAATAATGTGTTTAGCTCTCATTAGCGTAACGGCTTTTTCTAACCTCTTTATTAGTTTGGTTAGAAATCACATTCCTTCGAGTATTCGTATCATCGTACAGATGACGATTATTGCGTCGTTAGTGATCGTTGTAGATCAAGTTCTCAAGGCCTATGCCTACGGAATCAGCAAGCAATTAGCGGTATTTGTTGGTTTAATCATTACAAACTGTATCGTAATGGGCCGTGCTGAAGCCTACGCTATGAAAAATGGCCCATGGAATTCGTTCCTAGATGGCATCGGTAACGGTCTAGGTTACTCACTAATTCTTATTATTGTAGCTACCGTTCGTGAATTGTTCGGTTCTGGCTCTATTTTAGGTTATCAGATACTTTCGCCGGTTTCCGATGGCGGCTGGTATATTCCTAACGGCCTGATGTTATTGGCACCAAGTGCCTTTATCATCATCGGTTTGACAATTTGGGCAATTCGAGCGTTCTATCCAGAGCAAGTCGAAAAGCCTGATTTTGAAATACAGCATGCACACAATACCGCCGAGCATGCTAAAGCAGGGGGAGCACGCTAATGGATTTACTTAGCTTAGCCGTTAAGGCAATTTTTATTGAAAACTTAGCGCTCTCGTTTTTTCTTGGGATGTGTACATTTTTAGCGGTATCAAAGAAGATTGAAACTGCGTTTGGCTTGGGCTGTGCGGTTTTCGTGGTGTTGGCGATTACGGTGCCGATAAATAACCTAATTTACCAAAACTTGCTACAAGAAGGCGCACTTGCATGGGCTGGTTTGCCTGAAGTTGACTTAAGCTTTTTGGGCCTAATTAGCTACAT
>JAFMHC010000130.1 GCA_017854775.1 Gammaproteobacteria bacterium
TGCACATCACCTACCTGGGTGATTTTTACAAGGAGGTCGATGACGTGACGTTTACGTTATTGCCCTTATAGCTGAGATTGTGGCGAGCATGAGCACCCATTTAGTTCAGAGTTGAACTATTCAGAGCTGAGCTTTAGGTTATTGATTGGCGAGCAGTGTAAGTCTTTGATGCTGGGGTCTGTTACCTCAGGGGATTAAAGGCCCTGTCTAATCAAACCGACTACAATTCCCTCGATTGCGAAACTTTGAGTTTGAAGATCAACTTCAATCGGCTCATAGTTATCATTTTCAGCAATTAAAGATACCGACGCGGCGTGACGACGATAGCGTTTTACGGTTACTTCGTCGTCGATTCTGGCGACTACAATTTCATTGTCTCGAGCCGTGTTGGCCTTCCTAATAGCGAGCAAATCATGCTCAAAAATACCAATGTTAATCATGCTGTCGCCACGAACCTTTAATAAAAAATCCGCCTTTTGAGAGAATAGGCTTTGGTCAACGCTGACCATTTTCTGTATATGTTGGGTGGCAAAAATAGGGGCGCCTGCGGCAACATCGCCGATAACGGCCATTCCGCTGCTGTTGCCTAATTCTGGCATGTCGTTGTTAAACATTGAATTGTCAAACATTGAGCTTAAGCGGGCAGACTCACTTATAAAGATGCCCCGAGAAGTACCTGACCTGAGTTCGATATGGCCTTTTCTATCTAGCGCTTTGAGATGATCTTCTGCAGCATTAGGTGAGCGAAAGCCGAAGTTATCAGCAATTTCTACCCTCGTAGGTGGGGCGCCGTTGGCGACCATACATTCGAGAATAAAGTCAAAGATTTGTTGCTGACGTTTGGTTAGTGGTAATAGCTCGGTATCTTTCATGACCTGAGCTTAGCAAGACACTGTTTTAATATCCAGTGTTTTATTTAACTAAATTTCACCCCTCCCTGCGTCATTAATAAACCCGGCCTATTGGCAGGGCTTTAATCAATCTTGTCGCGCTAATAGTATTGGCCATTTCAGCGCTGTTCTAGCACTGTTATAGAGCTATGTACGGTTACGATAGGTGATACGGCCTTTAGTAAGATCGTAGGGTGTTAGTTCAACCGTTACACGGTCTCCACGTAGAATGCGGATGTAGTTTTTACGCATTTTGCCAGATATGTGCGCGTGAACCACGTGCCCATTTTCCAGCTCAACTTTAAATTCAGTATTTGGAAGCGCGTCAATGACGGTGCCTTCCATTTCAATTTGGTCTTCTTTTGCCACGTTATATATTTAACTCTTGAGTAACTCTATTAGGGTTTTCTAATTATGTCCGGTTGTCCAGCTTTGTGCCTTTAAACCAGTGTAAAAAGCGGGGTTATCATGCCCCATGTGCTGTGATAAATAAAGCCTTTACTGGGCTTTTCAAGCCCTTTGTCGGAGATTGGTCTAGAGTTCTAATTCTCGCCACTGTCTATCGACGTATCCCTGTAAGGGTTTGAATTTTCGTTTGTAATCCATTTTTTGTGAGCCTTCGATCCAGTAACCCAAGTAAACGAAAGGAATATTATAAGTTTTAGCCAGCTTTAGGGTGTACAAAATTGCGTAAGTGCCGAGACTCCGGCTGCCGCGGCTAGGGTCAAAAAAGGTATAAACGGCTGATACTCCGCCATCGAATTGATCCAATACGCTTATGCCGATTAGTTCACCATCTAATCTAAAGCATAAAAATTTAGACCGCGAGTAACTCGATTCTATAAAGCTTATGTACTTTGAGGTGTCATCGTCGCACATGCTGCTTTCTGGGTGGCGATGTTTTTGGTAGGCGTAATACATGTCGAAATGCTCTTTCTCGAAACGCACATTTTCAATATTAGCGCGTAAATCAATATTTTTACGCCAAACACGCTTCTGGCTGCGTGACAATTTAAATTCTGCCGACGGTATCCGCACTGATACGCAAGCGTTACAGTTAGGGCACTTAGGCGAGTAGAGCATCTCTCCGCTGCGTCGAAAACCAGAACGCGACAGCGTTGAAAATAGGTTCTTATCAATCTGATGATCGGGGTCAACCAGAATAGACGCGCTTTTCTGGCCTTCTAGGTAAGGGCAGTCGTCGACCACTGTTTCGAATAGGCGAATTGGATTGTGTGCAGAACTCATATCGTAGTTATACCATCGTCAGCGGTGGCTTGCTCGAACCAGTTTGAAAAATTTATTATTGGTTGGTCTATTTTCGCGTCTTCGATTAGCGCTAAAAATTGCTCGCGGCTTATCTCAACGGCGCCGAGCGAAAATAGATGATCACTAGCGACTTGGCAATCTATCACGGTAAAATCCGCCGCTGACAATGCCTTGCACAGAGTTACCAGCGCAACCTTCGAGGCGTCGCTAACACGGCTAAACATGCTCTCGCCGAAAAAAGCACTTCCAATCGCTACGCCGTAGAGTCCTCCTACCAACTTAGTGTCTTGCCACACTTCGATAGAGTGTGCGTAGTGCTGTTGATGAAGAGCCAAATACGCTGTGTGCATGTCATCGCCTATCCATGTATCTTCAAGTGGCGTTTTTAAGTCTTGTTGCCCGCGCAAAGCACAGGCACTTATCACGGCATCAAAATCTTGGTTGCAGGTAATTTTAAAGCCCGCATTTTTGATGGTCTTGGCGAGACTGCGCGACACTTTAACGTCGTTTGGGAATAACACCATTCTAGGGTCAGGTGACCACCATAGAATCGGTTGATCATCGTTATACCACGGGAAGATTCCTTGTGAGTAGGCCGATACCAAGGTGTTTAGGTTCAAATCGCCGCCCATCGCCAAGAGCCCGTCTTCGGTGGCATTATTAACGGCTGGAAAGGCTACGAATTCGAGTTTATTGCTCATTATATTTCGGCTTTAAATGGCGAATGATTGTTCATTTGCGTTTGGTAGTTTTTCATATGCTCTTGCTCAGAACATATGAAGTCATCTATTGCTTGCCTAAAGCCATCGTGAGCTATCCAGTGAGATGAGTAGGTGATACTCGGTTCTAGGCCTCTAGCCAGCTTGTGTTGGCCCTGAGCCCCAGCTTCGAAGCGTTGATAACCGTTGTTAATGCACCATTCAATCGCTTGGTAATAACATGTTTCGAAATGCACGCTGTGGAAATCATCAAGTGCTCCCCAATAGCGCCCGAATAGAGCGTTGTCACTCTTGAAATATAGGCCACCGGCGATGACTTGATTATCGAATTCAGCAAATAGAAAAAGGGTTTGTTGACAAAAGTGTTGCGCAAGGTATTCAAAAAATGCTTTGTTTAGATACGATTGAGCGCCGTAGTGCTGAATGGTTCTAGCATAAAAGCGATACATCGTGTCGACCGCTGTTTGATCGAGTTGACTTTCTGATAGCCAGCGATACGTAATGCCTGTTTCAGCAACTCGCCGTCGCTCTCTTTTGATGTTTTTGCGTTTCTTGGAGCTCATGATAGCCAAGAAGTCATCAAAATTTTGGTAGTCTTTATTTCGCCAATGAAATTGCGAGCTATGCCGAGTTAGGCATCCGAGCTTATGCAACTTCTCGGCTTGCTGTTGCTCGACAAACAGGCTGTGAAAGCTTGATAGGCCTCGACTTTGACACAGCTCGATTGCTTTGCTGAATAACGCAGATTCGAGTTCTTCCCGTTGCTGCGGGTCTCTCACTAATAGCCGATCTCCCGTGGCCGGGGTAAATGGCACGGCATTTGACAACTTGGGGTAATACTCCAATCCATAGCGGTGATGTGCATCAGCCCATGACCAGTCAAATATGTATTCGCCATAGGAGTGTCCCTTTATGTAGCAAGGCATAGCGGCAAGCAAATGTTCTCGGTCGCTGTTTTCGTAGATGGCAATGTGGGCACTCTCCCAGCCGGTCTCAAGTGATACACAACCGGTGAGTTCTAGGCCGAATAAAAATTCGTGTCGCATAAACGGGTTATTATCCGCTAGCATAGCATTCCATTGTTCAGCCGAAATATCGGCTAAGCTGTTGTGAACAACAATATCCATAAAATTCTTTAAACTATATAATAGGCCTATCGGATAATGAATTTCACTAGTACGAAAGCGCCACTTTGGTCTATTTTTCCGTTTATCTTCGAGCAATGGAACAACCATTATGTTTCGAATAAACGAAAAACTAGCCTAAAATTACCATTTTCTCCTGACGCAAATCATTATCCGACAGGCCCATATACTTAATTTAGGCTGCTTATGCGACCCGAGACATCAACTAGAAGATACCCTATGAGTAGTGAAATTAATATTGCCTTAGCGCAGATCAATGTCGTCGTTGGCGCAATAGAGAATAATGTCGAGCGTATAATCGAATTTTCCGAACGCGCTAAAGCACTCAATTGCGACTTATTAGTGTGTTCTGAATTAGTGTTAACCGGTTATCCGCCTGAAGATTTACTGCTGCGCTCAGGTTTCAATAGCCGAGTTGAGCAACAATTGCGGCGTTTATGTGAGAGTGTGCGAGGCATAGACTTAATTATCGGTTACCCAAAAAAAACCGCCGATGGCTTGTTTAATATAGGCGCTATGATCGTTGACGGCGAAATCACTCATGAATACGCCAAGATTGATCTACCCAATTACAGTGTGTTTGACGAAAAGCGTTATTTCGTACCGGGTTCGCAAGCATGTGTGATCGACTACAAGGGCGTGAAGTTGGGTTTAACGGTATGCGAAGATATTTGGCATGATGGCCCGGTTGAACGCGCAATCGGGCAGGGGGCTGAGGTGATTGTTAATATTAACGGATCGCCCTATCACAGTAAGAAAATAGACGAGCGTAACGCCGTGGTATGCGCCAAAGCCAAGAAAGTTAATGCCCCAGTTATCTACGTCAACCAGATTGGCGGGCAAGATGAGCTGGTGTTTGATGGTGCCTCGTTTGCCACCGATGCCAGCGGTAGGGTGGTACACCAAATGGCGAGCTTTAAAGAGGCTCTAAGCATGGTCACGATTAAGCGCGAAGGTCTTGATGTTTCTATTCACGGAACCGAGATGGCGCCAGAAATGACAATGCTCGAAAGTGTCTACAATGCGCTGGTTTTGGGGGTTGGCGACTACGTGAGAAAAAACGGCTTTAAGAAAGTCGTTATCGGCCTCTCGGGTGGGATCGACTCGGCCCTGACTACAACTATTGCCGTCGACGCTTTGGGTGCTGACAACGTCGATGCGATTATGATGCCGTTTCGTTATACCTCGGATATTTCACAGCACGATGCCCATGCCGAGGCTGAGGCCTTAGGTATTAACTATCATACTGTGTCTATCGAGCCTATGTACGACGCCTTCGTCAAGCAGCTAGCGCCATTGTTCGGTGACCGTGCCGAGGATACTACTGAGGAAAATATTCAAGCTCGTTGTCGAGGTTTGAGCTTAATGGCTTTCTCCAATAAAACCGGTGCGATGGTATTGACCACTGGTAATAAGAGTGAAATGTCAGTTGGTTATGCGACGCTCTATGGGGATATGGTTGGCGGCTACAATGCTATTAAAGACGTGCCCAAAATACTGGTTTATGAGCTCGCTAAATACCGCAACAGTGTCTCGCCGGTTATTCCTGAACGTGTCATCACACGCGAACCATCGGCGGAATTACGCCCGGATCAAATCGACTCGGATAGTCTGCCGCCTTATGAAATTCTAGATCCGATTTTAGAATTGTATGTTGAGCAAGATTGCCCTCCGTCCGATATTGTTGCTAAAGGCTTTGCTAAAGAATATGTGTCACAAGTAATTAGAATGGTGGATCTTAACGAGTATAAAAGACGACAAGCGGCACCTGGCGTGAGAATAACAAAGCGTGCTTTTGGACGAGATCGTCGCTACCCGATCACATCCGGTTTTCGGCCTAAGGTCGATTGGTAAGGTTTTGATATTCAGTTTCGATATTAGATTTTGACACTAATGCGTTGATTTAACTTGTCCTAAAATACTAAATTAATCTAACTCACTGGCTTGATGTAACCTCACTTGTTTATTCTATAGGCAAGAAAAAGCCGCCATAATGTTGGCGGCTTTTTTATTACCTAATTCTGTTCTTGGTTAAGCTAGAACGGATTAATCCGAGCAAAGAAACCTTTCTTCTTTTTGTAAGGCGCTTGCTTGTTCTGCGGAAAATTTTGGTTTAGTACTGTGCGGGTACTTGAGGCCAGTTCATCTAAGCCCATTTCGATATAGGCTTTTTCCATGAGGACCAATGCCCCCTCAACCGCTGGTGAAGTCTCGTATTTGTAAATGATTGTCTTACAACGGTTTACCGTTGCGACATAGGTTTCGTTCTCGAAATAGAATTGAGCGACGTATAACTCACGCTCAGCTAAAGCATTGCGGATAAAGACGATGCGTTGCTCGGCGTCTTTAGTGTATGTGCTATCTGGATATCGTTTGATTAGCTCTTCAAATGCGTTTTGTGAATCGCGCAAAGGCTTAGGGTCTCGGAGAGTGTTTCCGCCTTTGATAAACTTATCGATTCTACCGGCTTTCTTTTCGAAGCTGGCGACGCCTTTCATGTAATAGGCGTAGTCTACGTTTTTGTGTGTGGGATAGAGCTTAATGAAATTATCAGCAGCCTCGACAGCCTTCTCGACTTGATTTGTCTTATCAAACGCGAACATCATGTCTAACTTAGCTTGCTCAGTTAGCTCACCGTAAGGGTAGTTGGCCTCGAGTGCACGGTAGAAGTCGATTGCAAACCCATAATTGCCTTTTTCGAGCGCGGTTTTGCCTTTGTCATAAAGCTCTTGAAGTTGCTGTTGGGCTAGGTCTTCATCGATGCCGCCCTTCTTTTTATTACCGCCGCATGCCGATACAGTAGCGGCAAGACACACCAGCAGCATAAGCTTGTACCAACGAGAAGCAGGGCGTTTCTGCCGTGCAGGCGTCGAGACCGACGCTGGTGTCGATATGGATATGCTCTCAATGACTTGGAAAAGACTCATGTTAAAGGCTCATATTGCTGTTGTTATGGGGTATTATTTAGCCTGTAATCATAACGCGAAAACTAGAGTCAGAGAAGAGTATTACTGTTCTGTATGGCAAATTGTATCGCACTTTAAACTGTTTATAGGAAATCCGAAATTATGCCCGATACTGAGGCTGATCTATCCAAGTTGTCGACAACCGTAGTTAACTCTGAAATTAACTCTGAAATTAATTCTGAAGTTGATCAAATAATTGATTCAGAATCCGACTCGCAGGCGCCATCATCGCCAGGCTTACACAGCTACATTGTGCCCGAAGATTTTTTTGGTCAACGCGTCGATAAAGCGCTGACGACACTTTGCGAGGATCATTCTCGCAGCACCGTACAATCGTGGATCAAGCAAGGATTGGTGATGCTCGATGATGAAGTACCTAAACAAAAAGACAAGGTGCTTGGCGGAGAGCTGCTCGAAGTTACTATTCCTAGCATCCGCAAGGGCGAATGGGAAGCTCAAGACATGCCTATCGACGTGGTTTACCAGGACGATGAAATGTTGGTGATTAATAAACCCGCCGGTTGGGTAGTGCATCCTGGCGCTGGCAACCCCGATGGCACGCTGTTAAACGCTTTGTTATTTCATTACCCCGAGAGCCGTGCTCTAGCGCGCGCCGGAATTGTTCACCGGCTGGATAAAGATACATCGGGTCTAATGGTGGTGGCGAAAACAGAGAATGCTCGCCTAGGATTGATCGCTCAACTGGTAGATCACAGTTTGCATCGAGAATATTTGGCGTTGGTAAATGGGCGAATAATTTCTGGTAACACCATTGATGAGCCGATTGCACGAGATAAGCATGATCGTCGCAGAATGGCGGTTAACATGATGGGTAAAGAAGCGGTCACTCATTATCGCGTCGATGACCGCTTTCGTAACCATACTCTGTTGCGAGTGCAGCTTGAAACTGGGAGAACGCATCAAATTCGTGTTCACCTAACACATACCGGTTTTTCTTTAGCAGGAGACCCCGTATACGGTCGAAGACTGGCTATTCCTAGTCACTGCTCGCCAAGTTTAGAAGCTGAGCTCCGAAGTTTTAAGCGACAAGCCTTACACGCCACGCGAATTGAGTATATTCACCCCGCATCGGGCGAGCATCAATCATGGGAACGACCTATGCCCGATGATATGCAGCGTTTAGTCGATGCTTGCGGCGATGATAATCAATAGCTATTTAGGTGACTTATATCGTTCCCAATTGGTCTGCGCCATCGCGGATTAAGGCCTATTCGACTACCCGCCTGGGCGGTGTATGCGATGATGTCTATCGCTCGATGAACCTAGCTTTACACGTCGGCGACCAGGCTAGTCAGGTGATTAGAAATCGTAACAAACTAAGGTCGGACTTAAAGCTACCGAGCGAACCGGTTTGGCTTACGCAAATTCATAGTGAATACGTGGGTAATGCCGATCTAGCGGCTAAGACTGGGGCTGGGGCTGAGCTCGATGGTGCGTTTTCGACACGGGCTGACACTATCTGCGCTGTGATGACTGCAGACTGCTTACCACTGCTACTTACTAATCGGGCTGGCGACCAAGTTGCCGCGATCCACGCGGGTTGGCGGGGAATGTCGAAGGGCATTATAGAGAACGCAGTGGCATTGTTTGATTGTGCTGCCTCAGAGATCATTGCGTGGGCGGGGCCATGCATTGGGCCGACTAAATTTGAGGTCGGTATCGAGGTGAGGGCACAATTGGGAGGCCCTGATTCCGCCTATAGAAAAGTCGCAGACAATATCGGTCAATGTAATGCCGATCAAAGCAATAAAGTACTAGCCGATCTATACCAACTTTGTGGGCGCAGACTGGCGGCTATTGGCGTTACCAACTACTCACATTCGAATGCTTGTACTTATTTAGATGAGCAACTTTTTTTTTCATATCGTCGTGACGGCCAATGTGGTCGTATGGCATCACTAATTTGGATTGATAGCGAATCATGAAATTAGTTCAACCGCCTGTCTCTTTCCGTCAAATGTTACCGTCTGCATTGATAATTTTGGGCTTAGGAGCTCTGCTCTCGATATTTGTCTCGTCGTGGCAATGGCTCGCCGGCTTGGGCTGGCTTGTGATTCCATACGGTGTGGTGTTGGGCCTCGCGATTTACCTGCTTGGTTTTATTCTGTCGTGCTCGCCGTGGACCAAGACCGGCCCTATGCACGAACTACTCAATACCTTGCATCAGCTTTTTCGCAATTTTACCTGGCCGCAAATTATTGTGGTCTCGATATTAGCTGGAGTCGGTGAAGAATTGCTTATACGAGCCGTGTTGCAAACATTTCTGGTAAGCACCGCCGGTCCGATTTGGGGCATTGTCGGAGCTTCATTAATATTTGGTTTATTGCACTTTATGACCAAAACATACGTGCTGCTGACCTTTAGCTTGGGCTTACTTTTTGGCTTAGCGTTTTATTTCACAGATAGTATTGTGTTGGTGATGTTGGGCCATGCAGTTTATGACATCGCCGCTTTTGCAATGATTGTGAATTTTCCTCACATCTTGGGTGTAGACTCTGTAAATGGGAATAAAAGTATCATTACAGAGCAGACTTACTGATACTAGATCTAATCGAAGTAATACTACCTGACAAAGCACGATTAGTTGATAAGGAGCCATTAGCCGATAAAATGCCATTAACCGATAAAATACCGTTAGCCGATAAAATGCCATTAGCCGATAAAATGCCATTAGCCGTCAAAAAGCCATTAGCTGTCAAAAAGCCTCACGGCTGTCACTCAATATTCTGTTGGTCTGTTAAGGTTTGCTGCGGCACAATTCTGATTGCCAGTTTATTTATTTGCACGCTGTATGAATTGCAGCCTTGGTTTGTGCCCCCGCGACTGCTCGCACAGACTCTGGTTATTATTGGGGGCCTAAGTGCGGTCTTTCACTATCTGAAGCTAGATTCATTCAGTTGTCGGTTTGCTCAGCCAGATACTCTCGTTACCGATCAGGGCTTATACCGATATATAAGGCACCCAATGTACTTATCAGATGGCCTTATATGCACAGGCTTATTTTTACTCTTCCCGACAGTACCAACGGCGATGATTTTAGCCGCGGGCATTGTCGCGCTAGTGCGGCAATCTAGAGAAGAAGACCGCTATCTATCAGAACGTTTCACGCAACAGTTTAGCGACTGGCGAAAACACACAAAGCTAATTGTTCCCTTGGTCTACTAAGCTAAGTAATGCTGTCGCGTCAGCCACTTAAACGGCTTAAATATTTAAACCTGGTACGGTATTAGCTCTGCACAGAACGGCAAGCGGCCGCGGTAAAAATTACGTCGGTAGAGCTATTCAACGCTGTTTCAGCTGAATCTTGCACAACGCCAATAACGAAGCCAACGCCAACAACCTGCATCGCCACCTCGTTTGGAATGTTAAATAAGCTGCAAGCTAGCGGGATGAGCAGTAAAGAGCCTCCAGCAACGCCCGACGAGCCGCACGCCGAGACGCTCGCGATCACGCAAAGCAATAGCGCGGTGGTTATATCGACGTCGATACCGAGTGTATTTACTGCGGCCATGGTCATAACGCTTATGGTGATCGCGGCACCAGCCATATTGATGGTTGCCCCCAGTGGTATCGACACCGAGTATGTATCTTCATCCAGACCTAGCTTTTCACACAAGGCCATGTTGACTGGGATGTTTGCCGCTGAACTACGGGTAAAAAAGGCGGTGATACCACTTTCTTTCAAGCAGGTGAAGATAAGCGGGTAGGGATTAGTTTTGGTCATAAATAGAACAATGATGGGATTTACGATCAACGCGATGATAAACATGGTGCCAATCAATAGTCCCAGTAAATGAGCATATTCAGCGAGCGCACTGAAACCGGTCGCGGCGATGGTGCCTGCAACTAAGCCAAATATACCGATAGGTGCCAATTGAATTATTAGTTGCACTAAGCCGACCACTGCATCACTGAAGTTTTCGAGTACGTTTTTGGTTGCTTCGCTAGCCTTTCGAAGCATAATTCCAAGACCGATAGCCCAGGCCAAAATTCCGACGTAGTTGGCACTCATTAGTGCGTTAACTGGGTTGTCGAAAATCTTAAACAGTAAGTTGTTAAGTACCTCGCCAATGCCCTGTGGGGCCGAGCTCATAGGCTCAGCACCAACTAATGTTAAGGTCGTCGGAAAAATAAAGCTCAACAATACGGCCGTTGTAGCGGCAGCCAAGGTGCCTAGCAAATAGAGGCCGAGAATAGGGCGCATATGACTTTTCTGGCCCTCACGATGGGTCGCCAGAGACGCGATCACCAGTAAGAAAATTAGTATCGGAGCGATTGCTTTTAGAGCCGAAACAAATAGCCCTCCCAAAATCGAAACGGACTTACCTACCTCAGGCACTAAGCCGCCAACTAGGGCGCCAAGCACAATGCCGATGGCAATCTTTAGAACTAGATTTTGTTTTGCCAATACAGATACAAATGAATTTTTTGAGTTCATGATTTTTACTTTATTGTTGTGAGGCCTCAGCATAACTCGATCAACGGATCAAAATGCACGTAATTTTTTATCCGGGTAGAAACTCCGTCACTTTTCGTTTGAAAAATTTGCCAATAGAGAGCAACGGGCAAATTTTTCTGCGTCAATTGAAGAAATCCCAAACACTTTTTATTTCGTCACTGAGTTGTGCTGAGGTGCCTTTGTTTTTATAGGTTTCATTTGCGGCCAATCTACTCTATTTAGCCAATTTTATTGGCTTGTTCAGGCAAGCTCCTTGTTCCATAGCACATCTTCATGGCCTAAACGCAGGTTAATGATTCTTGCTGTGACAAATAGTAAATCTGAAAGTCGATTTAAATACTGACGGGTAGTATCACAAACCGGTTCCGCTTGGTGTAATGTCACCACGTCGCGTTCGGCGCGTCGCGCGATCGATCTAGCCATATGACAAACTGCCGCGGCTTCGCTGCCCCCTGGTAGGATAAAATCTTTAAGTGGTGCAACGGATTCGTTGAAATGGTCAATT
>JAFMHC010000131.1 GCA_017854775.1 Gammaproteobacteria bacterium
CAGCTTCACCTGAGCCCTTAAATCTTGATTCCAAAGTTCCAATAATAATTGCCCAGCTTTAACGGTGTCACCTTCGTCAATCGGCAATGCCACAATTTGACCACCAACACTTGGCGAAAGTTTGGCACGGCGGCAGGCCTTAACGGTGCCAGCACGTGTATTCGCAATCGTTTTTTCTACTGTGCCATACTCAACCATCGTCAGTGTTACAGAAATTGGATCGACTCGGTTAAATACCCACGTGAAAAGCATTATGATAAATAACAATATGCCGACAATAATCATTCGCCGACGATGCTTGGGAGTACTATTCGAATCGTTGATGGTCATTAGTGTGTTGCCCAAAAAACATTACCCGAATCAATAGTATGCTTAAATCACGCCGTCACTAAATTGATTCAAGTCACAGCCGCATGTGATTAGCCGCGTTTAATTTGCCTATTGATGCTTTGGGGATATGCGACTCGTTTTGATCATAAATATCTTGTAAGGCGTCGATATCAAATATTGTTAGAAGACGACGTTGAACGGTAATGATTCCCATTTTTTGGAAACGAGTCAGTAGCCTACTTACCGTCTCGACCGCCAAACCTAGATAGTTCGCTATGTCGTGGCGTGTCATAGTTAAATTAATGTTTGTAGCTGACAAGCCATGCTCACTTAAGCGCGCTGAAATGTCCAATATAAAGTGGGCTAAACGTCGGTCAGCCGACATTTTCCCGAGTACTAACATCATCGTTTGCTCGTGGCACATTTCGCGAAAAATATACTGCATAAGTTGGTCTTGCAGTTTGGGAAATACGGTAGTGATCTCATCCAAACTAGTGAAGCGCAGTTCGCACACGCTGCTGGTCTCTAAGGCTTCAACAGTATCGCCATGCATACTGTTTTCAATACCATGAATGCCAATGATGTCGCCAGAGAAATGAAATCCTGTTATTTGCATATCGCCATCGGCTGACTCTACATAGGTTTTAACCGAGCCTGAGTGCAATATAAATAGTGATTTAATTTTATTGCCCGCCATAAACAAGCATTCACCGCGATTAAGTGACGCACGATCCCCGATAATGTCGTCAAAGCGGTTGAGTTCATCCTCATTTAAGCAGGACGACAAGCATAGCTCGCGAGCATGACAGACTTTACAGGTGTTGGCGGCTTTGTTTGGAACAGTAATCGGTTTATTGGCGCTCATAGTTTTCTCTAAGTAGGGTTAGGGAATATTTAGTTTTTCATATTTCAATTTACAGTCAACGCAGCGCGCGGCGGCTGGAAAAGCATATAAACGTTGATATGGAATATCGACAGAACAATCTACGCATACGCCATAGTCGTCTGATTTAATACGCGCTAAGGCTAAATCAATCGCGGCTAAACTCTCTAATACGTGATGCTCTAGGGCAATCTCTTTTTCGACAGCGCCTGAGCGTTTGTTCTCATCCGAGTTACTTGGGCGCTCAACTCTTAAATCTATTCGGTCAATGTCTGAATGAAAAACACTTTCTTTGGTTCGTGACAGCTGTTCACGCTCGCTAATGAGTTTCTCCTTAAAGTCGGAAATCTGCGGATCTGTCAATGTCATTGTTTTTTGTTAGTATTTTTTGTTAGTGTTTTTTGCTCAAGTCTAAAGTTTACATCCAACAACTTTATACATAATTGATACAGATCAACTGTCTTAACGAATGTCTAGTTAATAATTTTGTTGTCGAGAAAAATCGCGAGCAATTGCCGCCCGAACCCTAAGTATGCAAATTCAGTCTGATATATATGGTGACTATAAGTGGCAAGAGGTGCCAAGCTTAAGATGCCAAGCTTAGACCTTTTTTTAATTTCGCTAGGTGCCCTGCTATTGTTAGGTTTGTTTATCTCTACGCTCTCAGACAGAACATTCCTACCAAGGGTTACAATGCTGATAGTGCTTGGTTTGGTGATCGGAGAACAAGGTTTGGCTCTATTACCGGCTTTTTTTAGCGTGCACTTCAATGTGGTAACCGATATCACTTTAATGATGGTGGGGTTTCTGCTTGGCGGTAAGCTATCAAAGACGACGTTTGATAGCTCCGCTAAGAAAATCATTATTGTTTCTCTGACAGCCGCCGTCATAACAACTTTGATTGTGAGCATTGGTTTGGTGTTCATTGGAATCGATACAAAGCTTGCGATTTTACTCGGTACCATTGCCTCAGCTACAGCGCCAGCCGCGATTGTCGACGTGGTGAAAGACTCAAAAGTAGAGAACCAATTCACGGATACATTGTTATCGATCGTCGCGCTGGATGATATCTGGGCATTATTATTGTTTGCCTTTTCGATGGCGGTTGTTATTAATCTCGACACGGGACAGTTTGATGTATCTTTTTTAACCAGTGCCGCGAGAGAAATTATTGGAGCAGTTGTACTTGGTGTATTGCTAGGCTTACCGTCAGCTTATTTGACTGGGCGTATACGTGATGGGCAACCTATGATGTTAGAAGCCTTAGGGATAGTATCTGTATGCGGTGGTGCGGCCATTTACCTCGATGTTTCTTACCTAATCGCTTGCATTGTGATGGGGGTTGTAGTGGTTAACTTGGCTAAACATCATGATTCTCCTTTTCATGCAATTGAAGATATTGAGTCGCTTTTCTTGATTGTTTTCTTCGTGATAGCTGGTGCTTCGTTAGAGCTAGGTATACTAAAAAATATTGGCTACCTTGGTATTGCGTACATTGTCTTGCGTTGCGCAGGTAAATATTTTGGCGCTTGGCTTGGCGTTGTAATCAGTGCGCCAGATGAGCAGTCAATGCGCTGGATGCGTTATGCTTTGTTGCCACAAGCAGGGGTCTCAATTGGCTTGGCTTTGGCAGCAGCTGCGCGTTTCCCGCAATATCAGCAGAGTTTATTGACACTGGTAATCGGCTCGACCGTTTTCTTTGAATTAGTGGGGCCAGTCTATACTCGAATCTCTATTAGTCGGGCGAGCGAAATCGATGAGGTGAAAAAATGACTCCCTTTGCATTTATCTTTGGTTTGGCTATATTTTTAATGGCCATGCACAGCCTCGAGCAGGGTATCAGTCAAGTCAGTGGTAACGGCTTACGAGCTTGGATAACTCATCGGACCGATAGCGTCATAGGTAGCGCCAGTAGCGGCGTTTTTGTTACCGCGATTATGCAAAGTAGCTCTATGGTATCGCTGGTGGTGCTAGCCTTGGTTAGCGCTGGTGTTATGCCATTATTCAATGGTCTGGGGGTTGTTCTGGGCGCAAACCTGGGAACCACAATGACAGGCTGGGTGGTTACTCTGATTGGCTTCAAAATGAACTTTGAAGCACTGATAATTCCGCTACTGGGCTTCGGTGCAGCGGCTCATCTCGGGTATATAAAGAGTCAGCGTGTTGTAGGTCTAGGCAAAATATTGTTTGCTTTTGGTTTATTAGTATTTGGTCTGGACGTCATGAAAGAGAGCGTGTCGGGTTTGGCTCAATCGGTTGATATGTCTCAGTTCTTGGGGATGCATGCAGCCGTCTACCTATTCATTGGTATTGTATTGGCGGCCATCATGCAATCTAGCTCGGCGGTAATGATCATTGCGCTGTCGATGATTAATTCTAATTTGATTGGATTGAGTGAAGCGGCCGCCCTAATCATTGGAGCCGATCTGGGCACTACTAGCACCACCATCTTGGGCAGTATGGGGGAATCAATAGTAAAAAAGCAATTAGCGTTAGGGCAAGTCGCATTTAATCTTTTAGTAGATCTACTTACCTTTGTGTTCTTGCTACCAATAGTTCCCGAGTTACTATCGTTTTTTGGTATCCAAGACCCTTTGTTTGGTTTGGTCGCGTTTCACAGTACCTTTAACATTCTTGGGCTCTTAGTGTTTCTGCCGCTACTGTCGTATTACACTCGTTTGATCGAGCGAATATTACCGGTGAATGTGGACGCGCGAGTAGATTACTTTTCGGTGCCAATTGAAGTGCCCGATCTGGCGATTGATAGCCTTGAGCTAGCGCTTACTCACCTTACTTGTGACACACTTTATTTAAGTGTCAAAGGCTTACAACTCGGTACGGCAGAATTAGATTTAGCCGAGTTTAACCCTAGGCTCAAAAAATTTGTGAAGTGCAAGGGTGAGTTTGAGTATTGTTATGAACAGCTAAAAGCATTTGAGGGAAGTTTACTTCACTATGCCAGTCAGTTGCGGACCATCAAGTTAACCCAAGAGCAAGGCGCTCGCATATCCGAAATCGTTGAGACGGCAAGATCTTTAGTGTATGCGTGTAAGACACTTAAGGATGTAAAAGGTGACATACAACAGCTTAAGAGTTTCTCTGACAGTTCATTTTCAGACGATTTAAGCGGTTTGCATGACGAGTTTATGTTTATGTTTTTTAAGCGGATTATGCCTCTGATGTTCAATGGCCATAGTGACGATTACATTATTGAAGAGCTTGAAGTGATCAGTGAGCAAAATGCGGAACATCACCAAGTAGCTAACGCTTTGGTGACCCGACATATGTCGGAGAGTGAGGAAATGGTTGCTAGGGTTTCGACTTGGTTTAATCTTAACCATGAGTTACATCATTATGTACGCTACATGTTGGCGGCGGCGCATTAAAAAAAGGCCCTGCTTTGCATAAAAAAGCAGGGTTCATTTAAAGCTCGTAAATTCAGAATTATACTGACTTAAATAAAATGTTTAATGTGCCAACAAGACTGGCACCTTGCTGTTGCGTATTAAGCTCCTCGTGACACCTCCAAGAATAATCTCACGGAGTCTAGAGTGACCATAGCCACCGATAATAATTAGGTCACAGCCATTAACTAATGCATGGCGGTGTAGCGTGTTAGCTTCATTGGGATCATCGTCTGCTTTTATCTTGCTTTGAAAGTTGCACTCGACTCCGTGCACGGTCAAGTAGGCGCTAATCTGAATGCCGGCGGTGAGATCTTCTTTGTCGTTAATTTTCGCTGCAACGGTTACGATATCTACCATCTTGGCAGCTCGCATTATTGATAGCGCGTGTCGAGTAGCAGACGCGGCTTCACGACACTCTTTCCAACCAAGCAACGGTCGGTCGCCAAATGTGTCCTGTGTCCAAGCTTCGGGTATTACGATCACAGGCATTCCCGTATCAATGACTAAATTGTCGACGAAGTCGGTATCGTTAAAGATGAGGCTTTTCTCTACCTTAGGCTGTGATACAAAAGAGATGTCTGTGTACATTGACGGCTTACTCTGGGCCTCTAATTCAGACAAGTTGTGCCACTGGGCATTGCAGCCGATTTTATTCGTGATCTCGATGAAGCGCTCTTTAGCAGCGGTCGCAAATTCCTTTTGCATTTCATAATAATGCTGGGCCAGATTAATAGGCCCGGGACCATAAACTGACGCATAGTTCATATAGTCGTGGGTCACGAAAACACCGGTTAATTCGCAATCATGCCGTAATGCAAAATCTGCGGCTGCCCGATAGGTGTTGTCGTGATCGACATTTCCATAGGCATATACTAAGGCTCGTTTAATCATGCTCGATTCTCCAAATTTATGTAATCTTAGAACCAGTGTAGTTAGGCGCTTAATGATGGTTTTGATATGGATCAATATTAACCGCTTATTCCGAAAGTTTAAGGCAATAAGGGTTTATTGATTTAGGTCAATACCTCCAAGTAAGTTACATTTTATTGTTACTTCATTGCTCAAATAGCAATCGAAGTAAACCTTACACAACCCTTTGAGGAATAATCATGAACTTATTGCAATCTCAACCAGTTAGGCACATTAGTCGCCTTCAAGACGAAATTAACAACTTCTTTAGGAATGGTGATTTTATTTCACCACGATTAGATGACAGTAGCGCTGCCACAAGCCAATGGATGCCTTCGGTTGATATTAAAGAAGAAGAAGATAAATTCGTCATTAGTGCCGATATTCCGGGAGTTTCCCCTAAAGATATTGATGTCAGTATGGAGAATGGCATATTGACCATCAAGGGCGAGCGTGAGACCGAAGAGAAAGAAGAAAATAACGTCTATCGTCGAGTAGAGTGTTCTTATGGGTCTTTTTACCGTCGCTTTAGTTTGCCTGATACCGCCGATGCGGAAAAAATAGAAGCCAAGGGTAAGCATGGAGTATTGGAAATTACGGTTGCCAAACGTGAAGCTAGCAAGGCTAAGAGAATAACCGTTAAAACCTAAATTCATTGTCCCCCCAAAATGTGGGTTTAGCTTAGGTGCCACGGGTAAGTCAGATTTAGTTACCACTGAATGCTTTTAAAAGTAATTGGCTAGTGTGATTACGCACCGTGCTATGTTGTGGCTGGCCTGTGGCACTTTTTTTTATTTTGTGAGGTTGAGATATGGCCGCCATATCTCAACTTATAACCCCAACTTAGCACTCACTTAGTTTAAGCTGATTTCTCCAGTTTATATGCTCTATCGTTATTGGTTTTAGTGATTTCAGTCGCTCGTGAAAAATATTTTCTCATTTTCCTTTTGCACTGACGGTATGCTGTAGTTTCTAATCAATTATCAAAAATCTCGTTTTGAAAATGCAAGCACTTGATTTTAATCCACCCTTGTTAAAACCGAGGCTCAACGATTCTCATAAAGGGTCGTTTGGACACGTATTAGCACTTGGTGGTGATCATGGTTTTGGTGGTGCAATCATTATGGCTGCCGAAGCCGCTTTAATAAGTGGGGCAGGTATGGTCAGTCTTGGTACTCGCAGTCAACATACCACAGCGGCATTAACCCGCTGCCCAGAAGTCATGGCTATTGGGCTTGAGTCGGGTGAACAGTTCGACACCATTTTTAGAAACCCAAACGCGTTGATCCTTGGGCCTGGTTTAGGTCAGTCGGAGTGGTCACACGGTGTGTTCGAGCGAAGTTTAATGGCCACGAAAGCAATGGTTATAGATGCAGATGCATTAAATTTGTTAGCTCAGTCAGAAATATCTCTTGCCAGAGAAAATTGGGTGCTAACTCCGCACCCCGCCGAAGCGGGGCGATTATTAGGCGTTGCTACACTCGAGGTTCAAGCCGACCGATTGGCCGCAGCACAGAAATTACAAAATAAGTTTGGTGGCGTCGTTGTGTTAAAGGGTTCCAGAACGCTGGTGGTCGATAGCGACAATGCATTCTGTTGTGAGTTAGGCAACCCGGCGATGTCAACGGCGGGTATGGGCGATGTACTAAGCGGAATAATAGGGGGCTTATTAGCTCAAGATTTATCATCTATGCAGGCTGCAAAACTCGCTGTTTGGGCGCATGCCAAAGCAGGAGACCTCGCGGCACGAGCGCTTGGTCGGCATTTAAGAGCCACTGAGATTTTCCCGTTTTCGCGTCATCTTTGGTAGTTAGACCTCTCAGTTAAAAAATGATGTGAATTAACAATGGAATGACTATTTTAAGACAAGTCGTCTAATTTTTCGGTATTTCTCTCTGGTAACATGAAGGCCACGATGATTAAAAATGCACTGATAAAACCGGCAATGGCTAACCGATAATAGTCATCGCTTATAAAGGATTCTGTATTGTGGCCCATATCCACGATTTTTAGCCGGCCGCCTATTTCTGTGTAAAGCCAAGAATTGCTATAGGCGCTGTATACAACGCTGTTGGCCATGGCCCCAAGTAGACCGCCCATGATAAAAACTAGGGCGTCAACTCGCCCAGTACCGCTAGCAACCAATGCGGTGCCTGGGCAGTAACCAGCCATAGCCCAACCGATACCTAAAATACCGCCGCCAATCATTACGCTGATCAGTGCTGACTTTATTTTCAAATGTGCGGGGTCTATAGCGCCCATTGGCATCAGTAGATATAGTAAAAAGCTACTGATCGCTATGGCCGCTAAAATGCTTTTCATTAAGTGAAAATTTCGCAGTAACAGCATATCAACCACTATTCTTGGGTTAGCAGCGCCAATTTTTTGTAATACAAAACCGAACAATGTTCCGAGAAATACAGCGGTAATTAAATTCATGTCATCGTCTCCAAGTCAATCTTGCTTAATTTACTATAAATCAGCATTGCTACCGGTATCGCGGTTGCAAAGGCGGCTATGGTGAATAGATAGCCACTCAAGGCCGTTTGCATCATGCCGCTCATCATATGGCCGCTGGTACAGCCTCCGGCTAAGCGAGCACCGAATAAAACTAAGAAACCGCCAATAAAGCTAAACAAGTATCTTTTTGGTCTAACCTTTTTGGCTGAAGTGAAGCCTACTTTTGCCAGTGCTTTCGGGCTGTTTTTCTTCTTTACTCGGCTTGCGACAAAGCCTCCAAACACCATAGAAGCAACAAATACCAAACCATAGCTCGAATGCTGAAATCGTTTTTTTATAGACGTGTTGAATCTATCGTAGAGCGGCGAGTCTTGGTCTGAATATGCGCCGTTGAGATCTTTATTCTGTGGCGATAACCACGATTCGATGCCACTCCTGATTACCGAATCTAGCAGGGTATATTGAGTTGAAACGCCGATTGGTTTAATTAAAAAAACAGCGAAGACTAAGGTTAAGCCAAGCAAAACACCGCTGGCTCTCCAGCCCCATTGGGTGAGTAGTAAAAAATCTTTCATTGCTATTCCTACCTCGATTGAATTATATGATCAGCTTGCCTTAGGAGATAATTAGCTGTCTTGACTTAAGTCATTTTGATTTAATATTTAGCGCTGATTCAGTCCTATAGCATTCTGTAATAGCCATATTTTGATAGCCATGCTTGCGCCGACTATTAGGTAATATCACGGAAATCAGCTGATGACTGATTGGATGCTAGAAAAACCGTATAAAAACGCAAAAACATTGACATAGGTCAATAACGGATTGCATTCGTAGTGCGACTATATTCGTGCGGGTCATGCCTAGTAACAACTTGGTTAAGGCGAAAGTCGGGGCGGGGTTAGAGCGAAGCATTTACGATAAAAATCCTTATCGTAACTCTGACGAGAGTGATGCGAAGAAAGTCAGGTTAACTTTCCGAGGGGCGCTGATCCAACAATCAGCGCCTCTTCTTATTGCGTGTTCACTTGAGCTAAATGGTTTAACCCTAAATTGACTTAAATCAATTCCTTAAGCTTGTTCTAGTGTTGCAATGTCTCATTAGTAATGATTAGAGAATGCGAACAGAGTATGCAAGTTAGAACGGTTATCATAATTGAGGGTCTAGCCGATTTAGTCATGATGATGACCAAGTTGGCCGTTGGAATAAGCACTAATTCGGCAGCCATTATTGGCGATGCATTGCATTCTCTAAGCGATTTATGTAATAACATTATTGCTTTAATTGCGCTGCGTATTTCAGAAAAACCATCAGACGCAGACCATCATTATGGGCATCGAAAGTATGAACAACTTGCGGTTTTTACCTTAGCCGTCTTGTTGGCGGTGGTTGCGGTTGAGTTGATCATTAACGCGTTTAGCCATTACGGTCAAAGCGTAAGTCACAGTAATATAGGCTTGGTTGTAATGATCTTAACCTTAGTGGTTAATATCGGCTTAACCGTTTGGCAGCATTATTGGGCCAAGCGCCTCGATTCAGATTTATTGAATGCCGACGCCAAGCATACCCTAAGCGATGTATTGACTACCTTTGCGGTTATCGCCGGTTGGCAGTTAGCCGCAAGAGGATATGCATTGTTTGACACAATCGTAGCGTTGCTGGTAGCCGCTATTATTTTCTACATGGCGATTAAATTATTTTTGCGCGCGATTCCTATCCTGGTCGACCATAGCCTCTATAATCCCAATGACATGCAACGAGTTGTGCTGGGGGTTGATAAGGTAAAGGCCGTGCACCAAGTTCGAGCAAGAACACTGCGAGAAGGTGGCAGTGCCGACGTGGTCGTATGTGTGGATGCAAACTTGAGCACTACACAAGCTCATAAGGTGACCGAAGCAATAGAGCGGGCATTGCATGAACAATTTGGTTTAGACGATGTAGTGGTGCATGTAGAGCCTTATTGACCCTATGTTTGTTGATAGAGGTGTCGCGGTGGTGAGTGTCTTTATATTATAACGTTACGAGCGCCTAATTCGCTAATCGTTGATCAGCGAATTAGGCTTATGCAGAGATCTCGTTTATATCATTGCAGCCGAGGTAAGGTGGTTGGCAAGTGCTGGCGTATATCTTTAATATTGTGTTTGCTTAAATCTTTGTCGAGCTGCCAAACAACTAGCTTAGTTAATGATACGCTTAGTTCTTTACGCAATCTACCAAGAAACCTTGGCGCCGCGACCAGAATTATTTGACTGAATTGATTAGCATGACGTGCATCTTCAAGCTTATGTGCAATATCTTTTGCGAAGCAAAGTGCTTCATGGTCTTTTAATTTCCCCGGTTCATTCAAACCGTGATGCTGCTTGCCACTTTGTGTTTGAAACGAGCCATCACCAAGCTTAGCCAAGTCCTTCTCGGGCACTCTTGATTCAGGGTGAACTAATGTTTCTAGCTCTATTATTCCTCCTCTGCGATCTGGCGCGTTAAAGATTCGACCGCGGTTTTCGTCGGCCACAATAATCCATGTGTTTGTCATTTTAATATTCATGCTGCTCTTTGTTGGCTAGTTTGGAATACTCTAATTACAGCTAAAATCTTGATTTAGACGCTTGATCTAGGTCATCACACTACGATTTATTCACACAGTTCTTGAACGGCGTCATGGGTGCTCATAAACACTTTTCCTGGTGCTAGCTGCTGTAATAATTCACTGCGCTGAAGTTGCCGTAGTACCGGAACCTTTACCTCGGCTAGATGAAAAGTAACGCCTGAGTCACGTAGTTCAGCGATGAGGTTGGTCAGCGCCTCTACGGCACTGCTGTCGATGAAATTAATTGCGCTGCAAATCAATACAATATTTTTAAGCTGCTTTTGTTCGGCCACGGCGATTAAAAGCCGATCCTCAAGATAGCGCGAGTTGGCAAAATAAAGGCTCTCATCGACACGAATAATTAGCGTGTCACGGTAAACTGTAACGTCATAATGTTTAACGTTTCTAAAATGCTCTGATGCATCAACACGACCGACAATGGCAATGTGGGGCATACTGGTTCGCAATAAATAAAGGCTAATTGAGACGACGATACCGGCCACTATGCCGAGCTCAATGCCGAATGCGATAACGGTCAAAAACGTAATGATTAACGAGGCTGAATCGGCTTTATTGTAGCGCCATGTTTCGATCATGCCTTTTACATCGATTAAGTTAACAATGGCAACAATGATGGTTGCTGCTAATACTGCCTTAGGTAAGTAGTAAAACCATGGTGTAAAAAACAGCAAAGAAATCGCGATAAAAATCGCGGTGATGATAGAAGCTAAACCACTGTTGGCTCCGGCTGAATAGTTAACCGCTGAACGACTAAATCCACCAGTAACAGGGCATGCTCCGGTTACCGATGCGCTTATATTGGCTAGGCCTAGGGCTACTAACTCTTGATTTGGTTCGACTTTTTGACGCCGCTTACTGGCAAGCGCCTTGGCCTCGGACATGCTTTCGACAAAGCCGACCAAAGAGATGATAAGCGCCGGCATTAATAGTTGTTTTACAATCGAAAAATCGAATTGACTGAGATCGAAAATAGGCAGCCCAGAGGGAATGCTGCCGGTAATAGCGACCGAGTGAGTCTGGTCTAGAGCGAAGATCTTTACCGTTAGAGCTCCAAGCACAATAACGACGATTGGCCCCAATTTACATATAATCGCGGCGACATTGTTGTTGACTCTGAGGCTTAGTAACAACTTCTCAAGCGGCTTGTTGGCAAGCACCAATAGTGCAATTGCGCCTGAGCCAATTGTGACGGTTACGACGTTAATTAATCCCGAATTAGCAATCGTATAAGGCAGAATGCCAAGCGTCGATATGTCGTAGGTGATTGCAATGCCGAGCACGTGCTTGAGTTGGCTGAGAGCAATTAATATGGCCGCTGCGCTGATAAAACCAATGATTACTGGGTGGCTAATGAAATTCATTAGGAACCCT
>JAFMHC010000132.1 GCA_017854775.1 Gammaproteobacteria bacterium
CAGCCAGGCATATAACTGCTCAGCTATTCGTGAGTCCAAACTGCGAACTCGTTACCGCTCGGTTCAGTAAAGTGAAAACGGCTACCACCTGGGAAGGAAAATATTGGCTTTACAATAATGCCTCCGGCGGCTTCTACCCGAGCTTGAGTGACTGCCAGATCTTTACTGAAGAAAACCGCTAGCGCTCCACCTTGAGCTGATTTACTGGCTAAATCGGCGGCATAAAAGCCACCCCCTGACTGCAATCCAGTGGCCTCGAAAGCACTGTACTCTGGGCCATAGTCAGTAAACACCCAGCCAAAAGCGGCTTCAAAAAACGCCTTTGTATTAGATATATTCGTTGACGGATATTCTAGGTAATCAATTGCTTCGTATTGAGTCATAGATCTTCTCTCTCTCGCTCTTAAAAATTAAAAACATCACGTCGCCCATCTTAGTAACTTAACTCAATATTCCGGCGACCGTGCGCGCTCTTTAATAATACTACTCCCATTGTCAGCCTTATCGGTAGCAGGAAAATAAAAAGAGTGAGTTGCACGATAGAGCGGTTCTCAATAAAGGGAAAAGCGTTGTTATTGGCCTTTTTAGTCAAAAATCATCGATAAACACACAAGATTTTTTAAAAAAAGGCGTAGACTGAAAGTTAATACAACAAAGGTTTTCTTAAATGGTGACTACTCGCGTTACGTTATGGCTTGGTTTTTTTAACACACAAGGTCGTGTGTGCGGGCTATTGTTATTAATGATATTGGCAGGATGCACTACCCTCCCGAAAATTAATTCCAGCGATGATGTCATTGCTTCTATTCTTAATTACGAAGCGTCATTGCCAGCCGGTCACCCAGACTTGGTTGAGCAAATATATAAATTGCCCGATAACGTTCGCAAAACAATACGCGAAAAATTCAAATCCTACGATCGGCACCGAGCCGCCAGTGAGTTAGCGCACTGGCTAATGGATCCTGATGGTCATCATTTACGCTACGACCTTTCCGCCAATCTAACACCTGCTCAGGCCTTCGAGCAAGGTCGTGGCAATTGCCTCAGCTTCACCCTATTGCTGGTTGAGTTGGCGAGCGAGCTTGAGATCAACTTACGAGTTAACCAAGTAGACTTGCCAGATATGTGGGGCCAAGATTCGCAGAACGATCTAATCTTCTACCGGCACGTAAACGCTGTCTTTAGAACCGTTCACAATACCCAAATTTTTGACCTGGCAATGGAAGAATATAAACAAGGTTTCCCGCAAAGACTGATTACTAAACGACAAGCTACGGCGCTACTTTTCAGCAATATTGGCATTGAACACCTCAAAAACGACGAAATTGATCGTGCAATTCACTATTTAACTCTATCGGCATCGGTCTACCCAACCAATCCAGATATGTGGGTTAACCTTGGAGCCGCCTACAAGCATGTAGGCCAGTTAGACTTAGCCGAAAAAATATACTTACAAGCCTTTAATATCAACGATAAAAACAGCCTTGCAGCCAGCAACCTTGAGCGACTATACACTCAGCAAGGCCGAAAAGTTGCCGCGCAACGATTTCAAAAACTGGCCTCACGAGCGCGCATACGAAACCCCTATCTACACTATCAGAAGGCCAAAGATGCGTATAAAGAAAAAGACTATCGTCGCGCCTCAAAATCAATTAAGAGAGCTATTCAATTGCACCGAGACGACCCCGATTTTTATGAGCTAAGCAGTCGTATCAAGCAAGTGACTAACAAACATATATCAGCGCTTAAAGACTTAGAGAAAGCACACAACCTATCTCAAACTATCCAACAGCGAAACAGATATGCCAGCAAGGTAAAAATGGTCATCGCCAGAGTGAAAGAACTACAGGAAGAAAAGGCTAACCAACCGCTGCGACCCAACTCGGCTACGCGAGTGCAGGTCTATGGCGCTGGCTACGAATAGAGCTGATAGCTTCGATGACCTAAAGAAATGGTTAACCGGCTGAGTAACGTGCTACGCCGTTGGCATCGTAAGCTAGGCAAATTTCTTTACGGTGCATTAGGTAATTTAGATGCGCCAAGGTTTCACCAGTAGCAAGCAAGGTTTCGATCACATTCAATTCTCTATTGAACAATACAGCTCGCGCTTCGACTGGAGAGATAGGCGCGTCAACCGCCAATCGAAGCCGATTTAGTTGCGCATGGTGATCGTCGATTAATTGCTGCATTCGAGCAACATTGCCACGAAATGGCTCTTGGTGAGCAGGCAACATTAGGGTATCAGCGGGCAAAGAATCTATTAGCTTTTGGCACGACGCCAACCAGTCTCCCAGCGGATCCTTGTGTCGGTTCGACGGGTAAACACTCACATTAGAGGAAATACGAGCAATTGATTGATCACCAGAGATCATCGTATTGAGTTCGTCACAATACAAACATGCATGCTCAGGCGAATGGCCATTGCCAGTAATCACTCGCCAATCTCGGCCGTCGATATCGATAATGTCACCGTCTTTTATGAACTGACACATCTCTGGTTGGACACGAGATTCGGCCGGCTTGTCATCGCTCTCCATAAATCCGACGAACTTTTCGACCATGTCCAAGCCATAACCCATTTCACTCACAAACGCCGACGCCTCTTGCTTAAACTCGATGGGGTCGCGATTAATAATCGATTGGTAGTGCCGAAACTCACCCTCAGAGATTATAATTGGGCAGTCGCAACGCAAAGCCAACCAAGAAGCCAAGCCAATATGGTCTGGATGAAAATGAGTAATGATTATTTTGTTTACCGATTCTGCGGTTAAGAAGCCGTTAAACACCGTTTCCCAGACATCTTTACATACCTGCGCATCATAACCAGAATCAACTAAGGTCCAACCGTCCCCGTCTCGAAGAATCCATAAGTTAATATGATCCAAAGCGATCGGCAATGGAACACGCAACCAATAAACGCCATCGACCACCTCAAATGGGGTACCCGGCTCGGGGCTCCATCGCATCTTAAATGGGTAGTCTAAAACCGGGCGTGGTGCGAATTCAGTGGATAAACTATTCATAGATGCTGAGCCTTCTGTAGCGGATATCAAAACAGCATATCTGCCTTATTGGGCTAGGTCTGTGACATCGAACACGCTGAAATCGGCATTTTTTATTGATCCCGTCATAATGGAAACAGTGACGGCAACATCCACTCACCAACTAGCCTAAGCTCTACGACCACATCTTGCCAGATAAACATGCTAGCTAAAGTTTGCAGTTAAACGAAGTAGTGCTATTATTGTACAACAATCAAGACTAACGGTTTTATTCACTATGAATATGATGGCATTACGCCAGGACTTTGGCGAATCGGATGAAGCTCTCGACCTTAATGAGTTGTGTATTCAACACCCAACCGCGACCTACTTCGTTAGAGCCAGCGGTGACTCAATGATTGACGCCGGCATTCATTGCGACGATGTTTTAGTGGTAGACCGATCAATTGTCGCTCGAGATGGCGACATTGTGGTGGCCAATCTTGATCATTCATTTACAGTTAAGAAACTGGAGCTTTCACCGCAACTAAGGTTGCTGCCCATGAATAAGCAAGACTCAGACTATACGCCAACTGAGATATCAGAAGACTCGGCCTTTGAAGTGTTCGGTGTCGTCACCTACGTTGTTCACGCTGTCCGTTAGCGGCCTCGCTTATGTTTTGCGTTGTTTATTGTCCCGATTTTTATATTCAGTGCGAGCGGCTATTTAGGCCTGAGCTCAGGGGGCGAGGCTTGCTGATTACCGCCAGCGGTGACATCGGCGATGACCCGATTATCGCAAGCTCAAAAGAAGCGAGAGACTTAGGGCTGACACCAGGCTTGGTTGGCGACCCGCTAATGGCGTTATTTTCTCAAATAACATCAGAGCACACAGTCACTGTGTGTCGCCCGAACTATGAACTTTACGCCGATTTATCCTCGCGCTTGATTAAATCATTGGAGCTATTAGCTCCGAAGGTGGCAGCCTGTGCAAGTAACGAAGCGATTTTGGCGTTGGACGGCCTTAAGCTTGGTAAATATAACTTATCAGAAAATAAGGTGCCCGAAAGTAAGGCATGTGAACATAAAGAGCCTGGTCCCGAATCAACCAAGCTCAACGGCCTTGGGCCGGGCAGCCCTTATCATCAATATGCGATTCACCTCAAAGACACGCTTAAGCAATGGCTTGGATTATCGGTGTTTATCGGCATTGCTAATACAACCACATTAGCCAAACTGGCTTGTGATGTAGCACAAACGCATAACCAATATAGCGGCGTTGTTGATCTGAGTTCGGGCTCCGAACACCCCATGATCCTCAAACGTATCGCTGTCGAAGACATTGCTGGCATTAGCAAAAAAGTAGCAAACCGCCTAAGACAAATTAATATTCATAGCGCACTGGACCTCAGTCAAGCGCCGAAGAATCAGGTTCGGCGACACAGCTCAATGATTACTGAACGTATTGCCATCGAATTATCAGGTTTACCGTGCAAAACTCCAGAGCAAAGCGCTACTGGAGCTTCTGTTATTACTATGAGTAAGCACGTTGACGCCTATAGCTTCAAGCAATTGAAGCGCGTGCTTGATGCTCAAGTCGTTAGTGCGATTGAACAACTAAACAACCTCTCGAATAATTGCAACGCAGTTACCGTAGCACTGACAATTACGCCACTGGATGAGCAAAAACCCGCTTTTGAAAATAGCCTCTCGAGCGAATTGACAAAACCGACAGACTCGATAGCCGCTATTCGAAAACTGGCGGTTCAGCTATTGGAAAGCGTATGGCGTGACGGTTATCAGTATCAATCGGTAAAATTAAATTTGGCAGAACTGAGTACTAACGAGGGCGATCAGATTGGATTATTCCCCGCGATCACCAAGTATGCTGCGGTTGCCTCAAATAAAAACTCACCTGAGTCGATTAGTATAGAGACCCACTTGTCAGTCGATGCGGCTAATCTTAGCCGGCAAAATAGGTCTCTGCTATCGCGCTCGTTTACCACTAGATGGGGCGATATAGCGCGCGTTAGCTAAGTGGCTGAAGTTAAAAGCATCAGGTCTTATATATGTATAAATGCTAATTACTTTAGATTATTTGCGCTAAACGGTATAGTCGCGTGCACAATATGGACGCTTGCGTCCGGCATCCTTTCAAGGCGGTTTAATTCGCGCCAAAGCGGTGTTTTTTTAGGTGTTGCAGTGTTTTTCAAGACATATGATGAGTCTTTACTATGTATAAATATGATGCGGTCGATAAGACCATTGTTGCAGATCGAGTTGAGCAATTTCGAGGTCAAGTATCCCGCCATTTAGCCGGAGAGCTTAGCGCTACCGATCTAGCGCCACTGCGTTTGCGCAATGGCCTATATATGCAGATTCACGCTCATATGCTCCGTGTGTCTATTCCCTATGGCTTAGTAAGTTCCGAGCAAATGCGCGCGCTTGCGCAAGTTTCACGCCAATACGATAAAGGCTATGGGCACTTCACTACGCGTCAAAATATTCAATTCAATTGGCCCGAACTAGCCGACGTGCCTGATATTTTGCAAGATCTATCAAACGTCGAAATGCACGCAATTCAAACCAGCGGCAACTGCATTCGTAATATTTCATCCGACCATTATGCCGGCGTTGCCACCGACGAGATCATTGACCCACGACCTTATTGCGAGATTATTCGCCAGTGGTCAACCTTGCACCCAGAGTTCTATTGGTTACCGCGCAAATTCAAAATCGCCGTTACTGGTGCAACTGAAGATCGTGCAGCGGTAAAGTTTCATGATATCGGCTTGGAAGTAGTTGTTAACGATGCCAAGCAGGTTGGTTTTCGAGTTTATGTCGGCGGCGGCTTAGGCAGAACACCGGTAATCGGCAAAGTGATCAAAGAGTTTTTACCGCGTGAAGATATTTTATCGTATTGCGAAGCGATACTGCGCGTCTACAACCTTCACGGGCGACGCGATAACAAATACAAAGCTCGTATAAAAATATTAGTTAATGCTATGGGCATTGATGATTTTCGCGACGAAGTTGAGGCCGAATGGTCACACTTTAAAGACGGCGAACTTAAGCTGCACGATATCGATTTTGAGACAATGCAAGCATTCTTCCCGAAACCAGCATACGACAATTTGAACTCTGGCGACGATCGTGTCGCTAAGTGGCGTGACTTAGACAGCCGCTTCAAAGCTTGGTATGACAACAATACCGTTGAGCATATTCAGCCGGGTTATCGCATAGTGAATATCTCGCTAAAAGAACACGGTGTTGCTCCCGGCGATGCGACTGACGCACAGATGGATGCCATTGCGTCTATCGCCGAACAGTATTCATTCGCCGAAATTCGAGTAACACACGAGCAAAACCTAGTACTCGCGGACATTCGTGAACAAGACCTGTTAGAGGTTTGGAAAGCACTGGATGCAGAGCGCTTAGCAACACCAAACATCGGCTCGGTTAACGACATGATTTGCTGCCCTGGCTTAGATTTTTGCTCGCTAGCTAACGCCAGCTCAATTTCAGTCGCTAAACAAATTAACGAAAAGTTCAATGACTTTGATGAACTCTACGACATCGGCGAAGTAAAGCTTAAGATGTCTGGCTGCATGAATGCCTGTGGCCATCACCATGTAGGCCATATTGGTATTTTAGGCGTCGATAAAAAAGGCGAAGAATGGTACCAGTTAACGGTCGGTGGCGACGCTACTAATAATGCGGCGCTCGGCACACACTTAGGCAAAGCAATTGCTAAAGACAGGGTTGGCGATGCGATTGGTGACATTTTAGATGTTTACAAAGACATTCGAACCGGCGATGAACGTTTGTTGGATACTTTCCGCCGAGTTGGTATCGACCCGTTTAAAGAAAAAGTATATGCGGAGGACTCATAATGTCGACTACTAAAACCGTAGCTAATAGGGCTATTAAAGCACGCGCTAAAGGCACGCCCGATCGAATTCAGAAAGACATTATCAACGCTAACGCAATCGTCGATAAAAAGATCGTTAAGAATTCGATTCATCACGTCGCCGAGACCGAAGAGTTAAGTGTGGCCGATTTACCGCAAGGCGATATCAGCGTACCAATGAACTTATGGCTTGACCACAAAGCCGAGCTAAAAAAGCGCGGCGGCATCGTTGCGGTTCAAATCGCAGCCGATGAGTTCCCAGAAGACTTTAGCGAAGAGTACGCAGAGATTTCTAGCATAGTGTTGCCGATGGTGTCACATGTCGACGGCCGCTCGTATTCACATGCCTACAAACTTCGAACTCGCTTCAACTATGACAAAGAGATTCGCGCAATTGGCGACGTTAAATATGATCAACTCGGTTTTCTAACGCGCTCAGGCTGCAATGCGTTTGAGCTACCCGAAGGTGAAAATATAGAAACAGCACTAAAAGCCTTTACTGAGATGAGCGATGTTTACCAACCGTCAACGGATGGCGGCGCTTTAATTTTCTCGCGCCGACGCGCGATTCACTAAACTTACTGGCTAATTTACTAACTAGGCCAAAGACTAGATCTAATGCATATTACCTTCGTTAAAAAGATTCTCAGCTCCGGTGAACTTTGTAAAAAGTGTCGCGAGGTCAGCGAACGCCTTGAATCTGAAGGGCTTATTGATTCAATAAATCATATCGCCATCGCAGATGAACGCGACCCTCAGTCTGAGGGTGTGCGTTTAGCCAAGCAGTATAATGTTGAACGTGCGCCGTTTTTTCTAGTAGAACTCGACGGCGAAACAACCATATTTGATATTTATTTCAAATTTAAGAAGTTTATGCTTGAGCAAGGAATTGGTGCCGCAAGCACCTCTTCGCTATAGTGAGAATCCACTCATGACTTGGGCTCTGTTACTTAAGATCGGCATCGTTGTATTTATTTTTGCACTGCCGGTTTACCTTGTCTATCTATTGATAAAGTCGAATAAAGATAATTAGCCTCAAATTAAACCCATGTTACTGTCGGGTTGTTCAAAAACTTGGGAATAAAGAAACATCAGAGTATTAAGCGCGATAAGCCAAGTGTTAGCGGTAACATTTCGGTTAGACGCCAAGAAGTCTAAAAACTGAACAATCTCATCTTTATTCATTTCCTTCGGATGCCGGTGATTAAGATTATGAAAACGGATGTAAAACCTAATCCAATAAAGGTCTTTTTTTCAGTGTGAATGCAGTATCCACGTAAGCCCGCCGTTCTATGGACTGACTTGATATAAGGACTTTTTCTACTCATAACCGGCCACCCCAGTAACTGAATATACATACAGCATATATTTGAGAATCGACGCAATCAATCACTTTACCCTACTGGATGCTGCGCGTTTAGCAACCAAGAAATTATTTTTCTATATATAAAACAATGGCTTATGATTTTTTTGAGAATAGCTAACCACGCTGCTATTCTACAAAGTGAGCATGCTCACTTTGACACCATAGAAAAGAACCTAGATGATAAAAAGAATAGATAATATAGAAGGTTACGGCCGATTCGTTAAAACGAATCTAGCTGGAAAACGCGCATGCATACTAATAAGCTGTTAGATTTACTTCGAAATTATGAGCGTTGAATCAGAGCAATTTGAAATCGAAGAAGCTTTTAGTATCACTAATCGTGGCGTTGTTGTTGTTTTGAATAAACACACTACCTTGGAGGTTGGTAAAGAATATATGGCTGAGCTTTCAATACCTGATGGAACACAAGTGAAAGTAACTGCTTTTAAAGAATGGCTCCTTAGACGCAACTTAACACCTCCTGAAAGAGAAGCATTCATGTTGGTCGGAATAGAAATAAATGAAGTACCTAAAGGTAGTACTATAAAAATTTATGGCTAAGAGAAATCTAACAAGTTCCAAAACTGCCACACACTGCGTGCGCCCGGACGTGCAAAAAACGCACCCCCGTTTTAACGGCGTTATGTTGCTTTCAAAGTTAAGTGTTCAATTAAGGATAGGAAATAATAATGAAAACCGTTGGAATTATTGGAGGTATAGGGCCTGAATCTACGATTGATTACTATCGTAAGATTGTCTCTGCTTATTGTGAATATGACACTTACGGTAATTACCCAAAAATAATTATAAACAGCATTAATATGAGTGAAATGCTAAATTTGTTAGGGGCGGATAGATTTGACAAAATTGCTGATAATTTAGTTGTTGAATTTGGAAAACTTGCAGCTGCTGGTGCTGACTTTGGACTACTAGCTTCAAATACACCTCATATTGTATTCGATAAAGTCCGAGAGTTTTCACCATTACCGTTAATAAGCATAGTAGAAGCTACCTATAACAAGGTGAAAGAGCTCGGCTTAAAGCATGTTGCTTTATTTGGAACTAAATTTACTATGAACGGTGGATTTTATGATCAAGTTTTTTTACAACATAATATCCAAGTGTTTATCCCTGACGATGCCGATCAGAGTTTTATTCACGAAAAATACTTAGCAGAGCTTATTAAAGGAAACATTTTAAATGATACAAAATCGAAGCTATTAGAAATAGCTTCAAAAATGAAGAAAGAGCATGGTATCCAAGGTCTAATTCTTGGGGGAACGGAACTGTCTTTAATATTACAAAATGGTGATGCTCCAGGGGTTCATATCATTGATACCACTGATGCTCATGTTGAAAGTATATTAGAAGCCTTGAAATAGTGAGTAATGGCTGACATATAAGCAACATATCAAGAAAATAAACAAGGACACTTAACAGTTGGCTACGTTTCGCTTCGCTATACAAATTTAGCCAACCATTATTTAGGTGTTATACATACTAGCTATGAATTTTTTTCTAAGTTTGAAAAATATTGGATGTCCAAAATGTGATAGCAGAATTAGATCGTTCAAAAGACTTCATATAGATAATCACATAAGTAAAAAAGACGATTGGCTCATACAGCATGAGTGGCGAATGTGTCCAAACTGCAGGACATCCTTGAAATTTTCGAATTACACTGTGGTTTGGTCAACATTGATACTAGGTTGTATATCTTCAGTATTTTTATTTAACTACATTTCTGAAAAATACAATTTTGACAATTTGGCACTTAGTAGTTTTATTTTCCTATTATTTACTGTGCCTATATTTGTCTTAGGAGCAAGGCAAATAAAAGTGGTGAACGATGTATAACAAGAACAAAAACTGTCGCTCACTGCGTTCGTTCGAACGCGCAGAAAACGCGCGACCGCTTTAACAGCGTTATACGGCTAAAAACCTATGAAGTACGGAATCAAATTAATGTCTATGCTAATTTTTTCGTTGTTTAACTCCCAAGCAAATGCATCAGCGGAAGGTTCTTTTTGGAAATGGTTTCAAAAGAACGACGCAATGATCTTCAATTTTGAAAAAGATACAGAAAGAACATTTGATAAATTATCCGAGGCGCTTGCTAAAGTAGATCCTGAATTAACCTTTGAATTTGGCCCGATTCTAGATGATGGGAAAAGAGAATTTGTAATAAGTGCTGGAGGTATTAAAAGTTCATTTTCTTCTGTAGAGGCACTTTTTAATTCTGCTCCAGAATTAAAAAACTGGGTTATTGTAAAGTTTCGTCCTAGAAGGGAAATATTAAATGAACTTTCCTTTTCTGGTGTAACAGTAAAATCTGAAGACGTGTATTACAATTTATATAAAGACGAAGAAAAAATTGGTGTCGTTTTGTTTTTTGATAGCTATAGTGAAAAAGAACATGATATATACGGAAATCTTGGCTACCTTTTTCTAGATGAGGCTATGGGTGAGTACGATGTAGAAACCAAACTAGGTTTCATCGAATTTCATAATAAGAGCTCAGAGCATTTTAATGGAGCCAGAAAAATTAAAGAGCTGGCGGTTCAAGTTGATGAATATTATGCGAATTAGTGCTTTGAAGTATAAGGTCAAGAACTACCGCACATTGCGTCCATTCGGAAGCGCAAAAAACGCGCGCCCGTTTTAACGGCGTTATTTGTATTGATAATGAAACCGATCATTAGAAGTCATCTTGAGAGTATGCGTATTGGTTACGAAGAATGTTCGATTGAAGATGTTCAATTTGAGAACTGGATAAATTTAGACGCGGTAATGCTTAGTGGAAAAAAGTATTGGCCTTCTATCTGGTCAGAGCAAAGGCCAGATGATAGTTGGTTGCTTGTGGTTCAGTTAACAAACTGGGTGCTTTTACGAATAGTCGGAAGTACAGATTGTATTGGTATTCTTTTTCACCCTTCGGGCGAAAAAGAATTTGTAGATGAGATTTATCTTATGAATGAAGTTGGGCATCCATGAAAACACATAGCAAGGCACCAAAGTTTGCTTCATTCGCTTCGTTCATTCCGTGGGACGGCGTTATGAGGATATGAACGAATAAAAGTGATTACTTATGTTGTACTATTTACTCTTCATGCAATTGTTTGGCTAACCATTTTTGTAGCTCTCTCGTTGCTGATAGGCTCTTTAATCGGACTGATATTACCGGGTGAATCTGACAATGAATTTGGTCCAAGCCTGACTGGCGGCCTAATTGCATGGACAAGTCTTTTGGCTTTTTGGTTATCGTTTAAATCAACGTCGTATTCGGCTGGCTCAAATCACGGTTTCTTTGAATCCATGAAGTTGGCGTTTATAGAAGTTAAATTTTATTTTTCAGGTTTTCTACCATGGAAAAAATAGAATTTCAAAATGTCAAAAACTACCGCACACTTCGTGTGCTCGGACATGCCGAAAACGCGCGCCCGTTTTAATTGGGTTATAGAGAAAATGTTTAAATTTAAAGTTTTGCTATTAGTCATGTTTGTTTCTGGGTGTGTGACTGTGAAGAATCCAATGCCGGGTCAAGTTTCCGGGAATTGGGAAAATGTCAATTTAGTGTACTCGCGCCTTGTATTGAATAGTGAAGGAAATGGATATCTCGTGTTTGCCGGAAAAGAAGGAAAGAGTGAGATCTATCTGGTTAATGATTTCAATTCGGTTGAGGAAGGCTTTACTG
>JAFMHC010000366.1 GCA_017854775.1 Gammaproteobacteria bacterium
TCTGATTAAGTCTAAATGATCTCTGGCCTTCAAGCTGATTCACAATCAAGGCATTTGGCATGTGCTCCTGCAATGCTCTAATAAGTTGCATCCATGCAACGATGTTTTGCAGGCATGACTGGTCACGTCAAAAAACAATAAGGCTTACCGCTCCAAGCTCACGCCCCTTACCTCCATCCATGGAGGCAACGCCGAGTGTGAATCCGCTTGAAAGCCCCGTAGGGTAAGGCTTGAAGCGCACATCTACGTTGTTCCCGCTCTCACTAAGGACACGGCCATTAGCCTCGAGCGGCGCCTAGTAGCTGTACGCTTCAAACCTTACAGAGACCGTTTATACTTAATCAGAGGCTCCCTAAAGATCGGCTACCCAAACATCGATTAAATGTTACCGAATAAAACTATTTCGAAACTAAAATACGATTCCATTGATCTACATCAATAACAAACCTGAGGTGCGAACCTATAATGCCGACTTAACTATTTTTCCGCGAGTCGATAAATTGGCTGGAGTCAGACGCGGTGACTTTTCATCAAAAACCGAGAAACATCCGAGATGCTAGTAACCTTTGAATGTAGCGTTTATCCAAACATCACGATGTTCGATAAAGACGCTAACCAACTGATTCAGCTAATGGGACAAAATGGTGCTGCCTCAGGTTCGGTTGATGCAGACGCAGTTGCCGATGCACTTGATAGAATTATCAGCGTCGTGCATGACCAAACGCAGGCAGCTAAGATACGCAGCGGTATAGCGGTACAATACGATGATGATATGTTTGTTGGCATCGACAAACGGGTTCGCAGCTTAATTCAATTATTGCAGGCGGCATCCAAAGAAAAAGTTTCGGTCGAATGGTACCAATTTACCGACAATACATAGCCACTGTCTTACCAACTATTGCAGCGCCGCTGATATTCACCATTAAATCCGTTTAAACTGTCGCTTTAATTGAGTCAAAGGTAGAGTGTTTAAAACATCTGTCGCCTCAAGCCAACCGCGCCTCGCTTGATTAATGCCGAGTCGCATTGAATCTAGATCTTCTTGGCTGTGTGCATCAGTCGAAATAACCAACTTTACTCCCAAGTCTTTAGCCAACTTACAATGAATATCATCCAGATCAAGTCGCTCTGGCTGTGCGTTCAACTCCAATACACAACCGCGTTGTTTGGCTGCCAACATAATTTCCCGCATATTAATATTGTAAGCCGCTCGTTGATTGATTAGTCGGCCGGTGGGATGCGCTAGAATATTAAAATAAGGATTATCCATTGCACGTATGATTCGTTGCGTCTGCTTTTTTTCAGATAAGTTGAACTTATGATGTATTGCACAGACGGTAAAATCCAATTGTTTGAGAATACTATCGGGAAAATCTAACGATCCGTCTTCGAGAATATCGACTTCTATGGATTTGAGAATAACAAAATTAGTAAGCTCACTATTCAATTGATCGATTTCTTTTAGCTGTTGCAGAAGACGAGCTTTATCTAGCCCATGAGCCACAGTCAAACGCTGGGAGTGGTCATTGATAGATATGTATTCATAGCCTTTTTTGCGCGCGCTATTGACCATCGATTTAAGCGAAGCGTGTCCATCGGTAGCGTTGGTGTGACAATGAAGGTCCCCACGAATATCTGTTTCATTAATCAGTTGAGGAAGCGATTTAGTTTGCGCCGCAATAATTTCCCCTGTGTTTTCACGCAATTCCGGTTCTATGTAGCTAAGCCCGAGTGTTGAATAAACATCATATTCTGTTTCACCGGCCAGCTGCTTAGCATTTCTAAACAGGCCATATTCGTTCAACTTAAAACCAAGGTTATGAGCGTAGGTGCGCAACTCAATATTGTGATACTTAGAACCGGTAAGATACATTAGAGCCGCGCCATAACTCTCGGGAGCAATCACGCGTACATCGACCTGCATTCCGTCATCGAGTAATATTGTGCTGCGTGTTTCGCCCATTGATATGACTCGAGCTACCTCAGGGTAATTACTCAGATGCTGCATAACTGACGTATCGAGTTTTGCTGAAACGAGAATATCTAGGTCTCTAACGGTCTCCTTGCAGCGTCTAAAGCTCCCGGCCATTGTCACCTTCTTAACACCCTTACATTTATTCAAATAGCGTAGAAGTGGTCTAGCTGTTTTTTCGGCATCTAACCATTTAGTTCTTCGTTGCACTGGCCTAGAACGGTCGAGTCGATTAATGATCGATCTCACAGTTGCTTCGCCAAAACCCTTTACCGTGTAGATCTTTCCACTGTAAACCGCGCGCCGTAGATCCTCTATGCTGCAAATATCCAATTGCTGATAGAGTGCTTTTACTCTCTTAGGTCCAAGACCTGGAACATTTAAAAGATCCCCAAGTGACGCCGGTGTATGAGCCTCAATTTCCCGTAATATCGGCAAATCGCCAGTCTCGACAATTTCTTGTATTTTCTCAGCTAGGTCGTCACCTATATGCCTTAACTCAGACAAGTCCTTTCCTTGTTTGAGCAGTTCTACCATGCTCAATGAGTAACCACGAATTGTTCGCGCGGCATTTCGATAAGCCCGAACCCTAAACGGGTTGGCATCCTCGATCTCGAGTAGGTCAGCGACACGTTCAAAGAGCCTCGCGATTTCAGCATTATTTACCCGCACTATATTTCTCCATTGTATGCAAACACCCGATCTGGGCACGCTCTAAAGTGATTATTAGGCGCGTATAAACTTCTCATTTTGTCAAAAAATCTAACCACAACCATTCTTCTTTACGCTCTTAAGTTAAGTTAAGATAGTTGATTAAAAGATTGATTTACTTATCTAATAATTTTAGACATTGCATCGCGATGTGTTGACTGTCTTGCCTATTAATCAGTTGCATTCCGGCAAGATCT
>JAFMHC010000008.1 GCA_017854775.1 Gammaproteobacteria bacterium
AGCCTTTTCAGGTTCCGAATATGTCATGCTAAACGGCGTTAACTTAGTGCCATTCCGGACAGTCGGCAGTTTAAGCCCGAGCAAAAGATAGCACTAATCAGTATTATCTTAGACTCTTGTTATTGTGATCTCAGACTAGTATTTTGGAGATCGTATTGCACAAACACGACTGATTAAGCAAAATTACTATGGCAAAAAACATCGTTATTATCGGCGGCGGAATTGTGGGCTTGTGTTCTGCCTATTATTTGCAAAAAGAAGGTCACCAGGTAACCATTATCGACAAAGGTGATATTACTTCTGGAGCCTCTTTTGTAAACGCTGGGTATGTAACGCCAGGCCATATCATGCCGATGGCTTCGCCAGGAATGATTCTCCAAGGCATAAAAATGATGTTTAACTCGGCCAGCCCCTTTTATATGAAGCCGAGGCTGGATATGGATTTTCTAAAGTGGGTTTGGTACTTCCATAAATCCTCGACCAAGGCTAAGGTCGCGAAAGCCATACCTGTGATACAAGAGCTTAACCAGATCAGTAACGAGTTATTTTCAGAGATTAAACAATCAGGTGACTTGGGGGAGTTTCAATTAGAGAACAAAGGCCTTTTAATGATGTATAAAACCGAGGCCGGTTACCTGCATGAAAAGGCGGTTGCCGACAAGGTAAGACTTTTCGGTCTTGAGGTATCAGATTTAGACCAAAGAGAATTAACCCAGCTACAGCCAAATTTGCAAATAGACGCACAAGGCGCGATTCACTATGAATGCGATTCGCATACCACACCGACTGAATTTATGCCCAAAATGTTAGCCTATCTAAGAAGCCAGGGCGTGGTGATCTGTACTAATGAGGAGGTGATCGATATAAAAACCGACAAGCAACATATCAAAACGGTGGTAACTGATAAAAATAATTTTACACCCGATGAGGTTGTCTTGGCGGCAGGGTCTTGGAGCGGGCTAGTCTCTAAAAAGTTAGGCTTAGCATTACCGTTACAAGCAGGAAAGGGTTACCGAATAAATCTCGAACGAGAAACCGGAATCTCGATACCGGCCATATTGGTGGAAGCTAAAATGGCGGTTACTCCGATGAATGGATTTACCCGACTAGCCGGCACTATGGAGTTTTCAGGGATAAATGAGATCGTTAGAAAACAACGCGTATTAGCCATCGCCAATGGCGCTAAATCATTCTATCCTCGACTGGAAATAAGCGCTGAAGAAATTGACAATGCTAAGGTCGGGATGCGCCCGGTGTCGCCGGATGGTCTGCCCTACATCGGTAAATCAGACACGATTAAAAATCTAACCATCGCCACAGGCCACGCGATGATGGGTTGGAGTATGGGGCCAGTCACCGGCAAGTTGGTATCAGAAATTATTGATAACAAAAAAACCTCCGTGGGATTAGGTGCTGTTTCACCCGCAAGAAGGTTTAATTAATAATCTAGGAATAACTAGAGCGTCAGAATGGAGCCAAGCAATTTATAAATATTATTGCCCTGCCCTAGTTATTTTCTTTGCCGATTTTTTTACTACGACACCAGCGACTACTCAGTCGCATCGGTCATATGCTTAATCTCTAGAACATTAAAATTAGGGTCTTCAACAAAAAAAGTTTCTTGCTGGTAATCAGTGCCTGCAAATCTAACATAAGGGGTATCTAGGAAACCATTGTTGGCCTCTACACTAGCCCTCACTTTTTGGTAGTCTTGCATGGTTAAATGCACACCAAAATGGGGAACGCAAACAGCACCCATCTCAACATTATGCCGATTACGATCGCTGCTCTTACCAACCCTTGGCTCAGACTCGTGTAGGGTAAGTTCGTTACCCCAAAAGTCGATGTCTTGCCATTTACCTTCCTCGGCCATATCCAACTTACACCCCAGAACTTGTTGATACCAAGCGACGGTTATCGGTAAGCTACCGGCTTCAACGGCTAAATGAAATCTATTACTACTCATCCTATTTTCTCTTTAGTTGAAAGTTTCATTTATTTGAAAGCTTCATTTATTTGAACGTCCTATGGGCTATATCATGACCCATGTATGACTATGAGAAAAGCCATCAGCACCTTTTCAAAATATCAACGACAACTCTGAGTGAGCAGACAAATTTACTTCGGTTTCACGCGCCGTTGGCGAAGATACTGCTGATTCTGCATTCCGTGAATTTGCTGGTCATTAACATTTTCCTTTGGTTTTTACTCTTGGTTCTTGCCAAGGCAAACCATTCAACTGATATTCAACTAATATTCAACTAAGTGAAAACTAAAATAGAGCCGATAAAGCGGCTAGAAAAAATCTAGCCGCTTTGCTCTTTACACTAAAATCAATCTATCTGGCTAACTAAGTAAGTAGCAAACGGAATTGATTCATTATAATTCACGATTCGAAAGGTCTTCTTCCAAAACCAACTGCCAGTTGTGAACTGCCTTTCGGCAGGGTTAATATTAACACCGCCCAGATTAATGCCCTTATTCATCGCAACTAGGCGACCAACAGGATTAGTTGTTGCTGCTTGAGTATGCGCCATATCTTCGGCCATCAAGATCGGAAATTGGTTGTGGTAAAAACCCCAGCTAGGCCCATTGGCACTGGCAAGTCTACCGTCAATTCGGATGCTGTTTGAACAAGAGTCAATTGATTCCTTGTAACGCGCACCACAGGCACTGTGCAACCCTACTACTCCATCGTCGGTGCCACTAATAAAACCACCGGTTAAATTCAACGCAACTATTTGACCGCCGCCTGCGATCTTGACGCGAGGAATCGAGCTATTAGAGGTTGCCGTAACACGCGCGACAGTAGGTCTTAGGTCGTTTAATACACCCAAAAAGGATGGTGCAGAACCACTCAAGTCGCCACCTAACCAGGCCGTTATCGCACTTCTTGCTATGGCACTTAAAAAGTTACCGCTGGTTAGTGCACTAACAGCAACATCGGCCAGTTCACTACCGCCACCGGCGCCAACCATATCCACCACGCCTAACACTCGGAACCGGCTAGAGTCGATATTCCATGCGTTCAAGCGAGACAACATATACCGAGTCACGAGGTCACCCGTAGACGCGGTTACAAGCAGACAACCTTGAGCGCAGGTACCTGCTGCTTCCAGTTGTTTAACTTGGTTATAAACTTCTTGCTGGATAACACCTTGTAGCCGCTCTGTACTTGAATAGGTGATGTAATCATCTACTTTTGGCGCAAAAATACCGGCCTGCTCAATTGCATCAGTTCTGCGTTGAGCCGCGGTAAGGGTTCCCCTTGCTTGCAATAAGTGACTGGTCTGCAAACCATGAACAAAAATAATATTTTTACCCGCTATCTTTGCCTCAACATCAGTGCTTAAAACAGATGCGAGAAACAACGTACTGGTAACAAACAACATCGATAGAACTTTCATTTTAAAACCTCCTTATAAACTATAGTTTTTATTAAACGTGGTTTTTATGTTGCCCAACACCACAAAAGGGTAATCCAAAATTATAATTTTTCTTCGCTACCCTGCGAAGTTTCAGGTACTTCTTCTTGCTCTTCACCACCGATCTCTTCTAAAAAATCTATGCGCTCCTGCACTTCAGGATCGACAAACGGCGTATCTTCATATTGGTCAAAAGGCGCTCCTTCAACATAGTAGCCAAGCGGCCGACTAACTGTCGCAGCGACATCTCTGGTCTCACTTAAGGTTCCCGCTCGGAAAGAACTTACAACTCGCAAGGTATAGGGCCCGGGAGAGCCCGCATCCATTAATGCGTGTATATGTGCTTTTAGTGTTAATAAGCCATTACCAATTTGCATTCTCCCCTCAGCTTGCAACTGCACTAAAGGCTGGCCTGTAACGGCATCATCGAGGATGGAATCGACAAAGTAATAACCTGATTCGAACACGTTATATTGCAAAGGGATAATCAGAAACGCGCCATCTTGGCGGCTATTTAAAACGTTTTCTACCCGAGCTGACGCGGCTCCGTTATAGAAAAAGGGGACCGTTTGAGCGAGTGAGCGTCCATCTTCTAGTTTGAGCGTCAAGGCGAGTAACGCTTCGCGTGGTATTTGCCCAGACGGAACCGCCTGAGTATCTATCACAGACCTAAACTCGTTAAAATTAACTCGTTCAAAGTTCACGTTTAGCCCAGTGTCTCGGCCATTAGAGACACCCATCACGGAACCCGATACCTCTATTCTGGAATACTCGTCCACCTCACCGCCACTTACTAACACCCTCGCAAGAATCGACTCGCCAGCGAAATACTCCATCTTTTCTAAAGAGGCACTTATTCGAATGGGGTCAGTATCATCTTCATCGAGCGGATAAGGCGTATCAACTTCAGCTTGTTCAAACGGCTCAATTGGTTGCGCAAATCGTTCGCCGACCACAGGGATTGAACCAACTGGATACCTCGAGTTCTGTTTATATAAATCCGCCACCTGTAAAAATTGAGCCTGCATCTCTCTACCCAAGAACGGATCCTCTTCTGGCTCTTCGCTCGCAGATTTCTGAACTTTTTTTGCCAGCTGGACCGGAGCATTGTCTTTTGCAACTTCTTTATTTACTTTAGAAGTCACGCTTTGATTGGAATCACCATGTGAATACCACGAGGTAAAAATGTACCAACAGCCGACGATAATTGCCAAGCATAAAAGCACTCCCAACCAAAGCTTGCCTCGATTGCTTGAGATGTGTTTGTTCTCGTTATTGCTTGATTGAGTGTTTTTCACTGTTGTCTATGTTTCATCTCTAAGGTGGCGCCTAGGGTTAAGGTGAAGCCTAGGGTTGTTTCAATAAAATCCATTTTGTATGTCCGAAGGAAAATCTGCGCCCGACATGGTCATTTGATTATGCCATGATAAGCAGCAAAAAATCATGCACTAAAATCATCAAACGATGTCTCTCTGCTTTAAATCTGATTAAATACTTTGCTGATAGATTAAAACCTTCCAACAATCATAAGCCAGTAACCTCTAACATAACTCGCTAAATGATCATCATTTGCTGCCAATCAAATCTGGTATTCGAGGGCGGTACGCGGCCTAATTAAATTTCCAGCACTAGATTAGACCACCAAGATAGTCATAACAAGCCCATTTTGAGACAAATTGTCTCATATAATAGATTTTTCTTATATCAACAGTGTCAGCTCGCTCCGGTATCGAAAATCGGTGGCAATTCGTTAGAAGAGTAAACCGAATAAGATCAGCCTCAAGCACCGCTAGCAAGGGTGCTTGAGGCTCACTCCGCATTCAATTAATCTGCAAGCAACCAGCGCTTCCCTTGGTCTGTATAGAAACAGTTTAAAACTAAGACTTTTCTGGCAGCAAAAATGAAATTTCGCGGTTGCTTAAAGCAAAAAATAGATACAAAGTCTGGTGCGCCATTCGGATTGGCGTAATATTTAATTTAGACCTATATTAATAATGGCAAGGGATATGACCGAATTTTCTTTTAAGACGTTACCGCGGCTGTATGGAACTAACTCATGAGGAAGCGTGTTTGGCTGCCGGCGTGTCTCATGTTATTAATTATAATAGCGGCACTATTTTGGCCGACCGGCAAAAATAGTAGTGAGCCAATTATCGCTCAAACACCAACCGCGACCGAGCCTGCTAAATCAGTCAATCTAGAGCAAAACCTTAACCCGGATGATGCAACAGTCGCTACCGAAGAACCCGTTGACGAGTTTGATCCCTATGAGTCTGAAGTGTTCAAAGCACAAATACTTCAAGTTGCCGACCTCTACGCAGAAGACGCTAAATATCCGATTTACTCTAAACCCATTTTAAACCCTAACGATGCCAAGATTATGCAACCGTTTGAAGAGACTGAAGTCGACACTCCGTTTCCTAGTGAAGATGGTAGCGGCAAAATTAGGCTCGCGGCGGCGGTAGATAAATACCAATACTTCGTTGGCGACCCTATAGAGGTTAGATTACAACTAAGCGGTACAGAGGACGATGTTTTCATCAGTGCAGTAGCGACACTGTCTGGCCCAAAAGGTGATACGCCGCTAAGCGCTACAATGAACCCGAGTGATCAAACACTAACAGAATTTGCTACCAGCTTTGACACCTCCATAGCCCCACCAGCGCTTATGTCAGAAGAGATGTTGATGAAGATCGCCGTTACGGTCGGCGATCAACAGCTTTTTACTACCGTAGGGTTTCGATACGCGCGAGCATCGGCTCAATTGGTCTCTATCTCGCAGGTACGACAGAATGCAGCTGAACTCATTATTCCGTTGCAGTATAACGTCTACCAAAATGGCTATTATTTTGTTAAGGCGATACTCGAAGATGCTCAAGATTCACGCCCTTTGATTCAATTACAGTCAGAAGGTCGTTTGGCGCAAGGTAATGCAATTCTAGAATTGCGGGCGCATATTAGCGCATTAAAAGCTCAGGGATCAGCTGGCCCATACATTTTACGAAGTGTGCAGACCTATAGAGGCGCAGAAGTCGGCGAGACTTTCGATGCTCCAGCGTCGACATCACAACAACAGTTTTCTATCCCCGGCTTTCCGTTTTCAGATTACGATGACACCGAGCATGAAGACCCTTTAGCGGCCGAAAGAGTCGAGTTCTTACGTGGCCTCGGAGCCGTGGATGAAGAGCCTACAGATGTGCCAGTCGAAGAGCCAAGCAAAGAATAAGTACAACCATTCAACCTACCAAGATATGTTAAGTAAGTAACTACTGAGTTTGAAGCAAAACATAGTAGTAGCAATAGTAGTAGCAATATAAGGACATAGGCTAGCGATAGGGAACATTCAAAATCGCTATAAAAATAAATACCAAAAACCAGTAATCAAATCTCCCGTAGTGACTCTATGGGAACAAAATTAAAAACGTAACCACCCGAGGAAAATATGAAAACTAAGCTTTTATTCGCATTAGCGATACTGATAATGAGTTCTACAACACAGGCAAAAATTGCTGGGAAAAACGTGGTGCTCGTCCACGGATTTCAAGCATCTGATCTGCAAAACAGCCCCAATGTTGCTCAGCAAAAACAAATAGCCGACGCCTACTTCAGCGACTATTGGTTAAACCGTTCTGAAGCAAACCTTTACTGGACATCGAAAGATCGAATTACCGGCGGCATCAAAGACGCGATTAGAACTCAATTCTTAGCGCTCGAGTCGCAAAGAACCTGTTCACAAGGCTGTGTTTTTGTAACTCACTCTACCGGAGACCTTGTACTCAGAGATGCTCTAACCCGCTTAGGCCAATGGGGAATTAACCAAAATAACTTTAAGGTAATTACCGTAATTGACCTAGCTGGCGCTGGTGGCGGTACTGAAATTGCTGATATTGCTGTTGGCGTCGCTCAGGGCAGCGGTATCATAAACTCAGCACAGAAAGCAGCAGTCAACGCTGTTTTAGGCTTTACTCCAACCTCAGGCTCGATTGGCGTGTTAAATGACCTTCGACCGGGCACCGCTCGAAGCATTGCGACAAGTAACAGCTCTGTTCCACGCCTACGTTTCGTTGGCGAAGGAACCGAATTCTTAGGCCTTACTAAACCGTTCATTTCTGGTTCAGATGACAGCGTAGTGCCTATGCACAGTGCTTGCGGCGCAAGGTATAAAACAGCGATTGATTCATGTAGCAACTCTGTTCGAGTAAACGGACAGCTTCGCTCGTCAAATGGCCCAAGCTCGCTATACTCAAACCACTACCCCATTTTAATGGGCGAAGGAACCGCACACAGTGAGACTATTAATAACTCGAGGAGTGGCGACTACACCACGGTCAACAACAACACCTTCAAAGGCTTAACTATTGATTTTTCGACCACTACTGGTAAAAAATGGTGGAGCCCGTGGTACAACGTTCGTCTAGTCTCTAATGGCGGAAGCAAAAGCATGTCGGCCAATGTTTACGACACCTTAAACAATTAATTGTTTGTTTAAAACATAAAGTTGTCGGTAGGGTTTAGCCCATCCGGCAACTTTAACTATTTAATTTTCTTAGTTACCAACTAATATCTTTTACCAGTGGCTCGACAACTAGGGCGATGTAAATTACCCAAACAATAAGCGCCACGTGTAGCGCATCATTTTCCGAAAACCACTTACCTTTCTTCCATAACTTATCGGTCAACCCTGAAGAATCGTATTTATTGAATATAACCATGGTTAGCACTAAACCGAACCACGTCCCGAGTAACGCTAGGTCAAGATCATTACCGAACTGCCAATACCGCCAAGCATTTAGTCCAATAAAGAAAACTATAAAGGGAGTGCAAAAATGCACCATTAGTTCAAACGTGATTAACGCCTTAATAGGAGTAAACGCTCCCCAGCACACCACTATTGTATAGATAACTGATACGAGTATAGCCGCAGCAATCGACAGCGCTTGACCATGCTCTGTTAAGCCTGAATAAGCGACAGCCACTAGCATCACCGACACACTAACTTGCTGAAATATTAGGTATACAATTTCCCACCAACTTGTCCAAACAACCTGTGGCCGATCGGCGCATTTAAGTTGGTAACCGAATGCTTGGTAACTTGTGCCAGCTAACAAAGCACCTACGCCCCATAGAATTAGTGAAACTCCCCACATCATCCGTGATGTTTGGTTGCTATAAGTTGCAATAAAATACGCCCCGAGCAATGAGGTTAGCACGCCCAATAAGGTCACCCAAAAAGTTGAGCTGGGTTGAGTGATCACAATTTCTCTACCGAAAAAATTAACCGTACGGCAAGGCTGAACAGTAAACCAATTTTCGGAATTCAGGCTTGGATCATCATGTTTAATTTTATCCAGTCGCCGCCAAATAGATGAGCTCTGAGCGATTTTTGCTGAGGGCGCCATCGCTAGCCCTGTTTGAACCCTAATAACTGACTCTGCTCTTCAGTCATCGCGGGAGGTATTAGAACAAACTTACCCACGTGTGTTTTTTCGGTGAATTCTTGTTGCGCACTAACTATATCTTCTAGCGCAAATGTTTTTGCAAGCAGCGGTTTAATTTCGTTGCGCTCTATATAGCCAATTAAGTTTGCAAATACCGGTTCATCCCATCCTGTGCAGCCAATTAATGTTAGGTCTTTTAAGTAGAGCTTACGCATATCCAAACTTACCATTGGCCCAGCAATAGCCCCCGATGAGGCATAGCGTCCACCTCGCTTTAACACGTCCATCATTTGACCGAATGAGTCGCCAGCGACATTATCGATTACTACGTCGATTGATTTTTCACCCAGAGCCTCAACTAGGTCAGCACCCCGCGCAATGATTCTATCTGCGCCCAATATCGAGGCCTCTTCGATTTTATCCTGACCCACTATGGCCGTTACGATCGCCCCACGACGCTTGGCTAGCTGCACTACCGCGGAGCCTACGCCACCCGACGCTCCGGCGACTAAAACGTGATCCCCAGTAGTTACATTTGCTCGATGAAGCATGTTTTCAGAGGTTCCGTAGGCACAAGGAATTGTGCCCAGCTCAGCGTCGCTCCAGTTACAATCGATGGCAAACACTTCTGATGCCGGTATTTTAACAAACTGAGCAAATGCACCGTCAAAGTCGGAAGCCATCCAAATATTTTCAGGTGAATCCCAACCTTGGTTTCGAATGCAACAACGTATTAACACTCTCTCGTTGATACGACTTGTATCGACATTCGAACCAACAGCAACAATTCGACCACAACAATCGGTTCCTTGAATAAAAGGAAACGGGGTTTCTTCATTCCAGCCTCCATCAAACTCATCGGCTGCGCCGTCTTTCTCCGCATCATTTTGGTGAAGTGCCTCTGTTCCCTCAGTCACCTTTGAAGAGTACCAGCCTAAACGTGTGTTTATTTCTGTATTGTTAACACCAGCAGCCAATACCTGAACCAATACCTCATCGGCGTCTGGCTTCGGAATTGGCACATCTTGGTAACTTAGCATCTCATAGCCACCATTGGCTAAGGTCAGCACCGCCTTCATTGGCACTTCTGACTGTTGTAACTTAAATCTATTTTTATCCCAAGACAGGTCTAACTTGCTCATAAATACTCCAAACTATTTCTTAATGAAAATTCGCGGGGGCTCGACATCCTAGCTCAGCTCAGCTTGGCATGAGTAAATTGAGGCCGCCTTATCCGACTCAGCTAACACCTGTATCAATAAAAGTAATAGCTCGATTGTAATAAGGTGTAATTACTTACCCCCTCTAATTTTGTTAGCCTACATCCAGACAAAGCAAAGACAAAGTAGTAAATCATATATTAGGGAGAAAAACGATGACCGACCTGAATACACTAAAGCAAACCATGCTCGCGCTTGCCTATACCGCTGATGCAGCCGATGCGGTAATTGACGATGGTGTCGCAGCCAATATCACCGCTGGGAATATCGCAAACTGCATCCTCAGCTCAGTACCGGAACTGACAGGCCAATGGAAAATTGTGTGGGGCCCACGAGTTTACGACTTTCCGATTATCTCAAAAGGTCATAGCAACAATACCATGTTAGTGGTGCAGAACACCGACAACCCAAACATGTACGCCGTCGCCATTGCCGGAACAGATCCAAAATCATGGTCAGATTGGGTGTTCGAAGACCTATGGGTGTGGGACACACGACCATGGCATTACGGCACTCCGCCTTCATCTCTGAACCCCCAGATTTCGGCAGCGACGTCGGTAGGATTGTCGACTCTGCAAGCAATTGCACCGGTTTCTGGAACACCCGCCCAAGGCTTAGCCTTACGCGAATTCTTTAGCTCCATAGTGAGCGACACATCGGAAGAGATATCAATTTACGTGACAGGTCATAGCCTAGGCGGAGCCTTAGCACCCGCAGTAGCCTGTTGGCTCAACGACACTAAGTCTGCATGGGACGAAAAAAACCAATCGACAATACACGCCTATGCCTTCGCCGGCGCGACGCCGGGCAACGCAGATTTTGCAACCTGGATGAACAGTCAGTTTCAGGGAGACCAGCTGGTTCGAGTCAGCAACACCTTAGACATGGTGCCACATGCCTGGAACTACAACACGATGTTAGAAATTCAGAATCTATACCCCGAGCCCTATTCCTTACCGAGATTACTAGACGGTGTGATCAAAGGCATCTCGACAAAGCTACAACCAATTGACTATCAGTTTGTTGGTGGAGGCACACAGATACAACCCATAGACGGCAGCCTCTACGATATAAACCCGTTACCATCAGCTCAGATCGAGCGCTTCTTTGCGCAAGTTCTAAAACAACACGTTGATGCCTATCCAGACAAACTCGGCTTGCCGGATCTAAACACGCAGATTGCAGCGTGTCAGAGTAAGTTTATTTAGTTTTGGGGGGAAAGAAGCAAGGCTGAACGTTAGTAAAACCTGGTATAGATTATCTAATTTAAAACCTGCTTCGCCCCTTCCCGGTCACTAGAGTAAAGAACAAAGCTGGCCCAAAAGTATGGATTATTATACGGGCCAGCCATCATGAAATCTTTCTTTGTTTGAGAAAGTGCGAAAGCCACGTTTCCGTTTAAAGACTTTAGGTTACGATAGAAATACTCCATAAATCGAGCAGTAGGTCTATCCGGAATAGGCCACAGTGTACCAATTACCGATCCCGCGCCTCTAGACAGCATCCCACGAGTCAAGCCATTTAGACCTTCCCCACTGAATGATTGCCCTAAAGCAGTTTCACAGCCACTGATGACAACAAGGTTCGATGAAATACGTTTTGTAAGAATCTGATCTAAAGTAACGAATCCGACTCGAGTTGGGTCCAGAGAATTTTTTGGAGCAGTCGCTATGCCCACCAGTTCAGGCGTATTACCACTAAAATAGCCATGCGACGCAATGTGTAAAACCCTAGACTGAAGCATGTCTGAAGATAGCAAAACCTCCGCGGTTGCATCTGCACCAACGACAATCTTAGTCTTTCTTTCTGGAAACAGGCCTTCAATCGATTCAGCCTCTTTTGCTGTCCAAGGCAACCTTGCTAGAGAAGTAGACCAGCTACGAAGACCATTGTTTGAGTCAATATCTAAATCGCTATCGAAACTGAATTGAGGGTCTGCGAACACGGCAATATCGTTCGAATGTTTATGAGCATTTAGAATCTCATTGTGTGAAAAGTAATCGCTTAATGAATGTGTTCTAAAAATAGCAAAGTCTCTTTCAACTGGGCGATACCGATCATTCATATCAGCTGCATTGAGAGCTCCTAGTGCTAACGCTTCAATAACACCGTCGGCAACGATTATCAGCGTATCTGAGATATTTCTATCCAATTCATTTAAATGCAGATAGTCGAATAATGCTCTACTGTCACGCAGTTGAGAACGAGACTGTGATCTTATGCCAAGCTGGAAGGCCTTAACTAACGGAATAAGTTGCTCTGGTTCGTCTAACGTCTTCGCAAACCACGTTTCATTCGTAATGAAATAAACGAAACCGATTTGACCTCTTACGTAATACCGGGCAATAACCTCGCCGTATTCTAATTTTGCTTGGATTTCGGCTATTGATAGCACCTTTAATTTGCTACTGGCGATAAGGTCTCGAGAATAATCTATTGTTGTGAATTGACTTTCAGTTAGAGCTTGCTTGGCAAACTTTTGTTCATCAACTTCTTTAGCTATAGCAACATCTAATTCTAAGGTAGACAATCCTGAGTCATTGGCTTTATCAGGTAAAGAAGTTGAAGGCACCGCCCGACTCTCTCTATAGCTTACAGCTTGATTTTGTTCGAGAAATAGAAATAAGTCTTGCCATAAATCATTGTCGCTCGAACCCGAGGCGAGTTTACTTACTGCTGATACATAGTGGTCAAGCACCTGATTAGACTTTGCAGACCAAGCAGGACCAAGGTGCTGAATGCTAATCTGCTTTCGAACAGACTCAATTAAACCAATTACCTCGTTCACCGTGCCTTCTAATTGTTGCTTTGTTCCATGGCGGCCGTACCAGACCAATTCAAGCCTTTTTAGTTCTAGCTGCGAAAGAACAAACTCTTTCTCATTGCTTTGATTATCGAAACGGTACAGCAAGTCTGTTCTCGCCTGTAGAAAATCGGCTTGGTTGCTAGTCTCACTAGAAATTGCCAGCTGCAGCAATAGATAGGCTACGCTTAGGGCTGGCGAGTCATCGATCAATTCACGTATCGCTTCATTTTTTCCAACACGGTTAGACGTGACTGTTTGGGAGACTACTACTGCATCTTCCAGTTGACCAATAGCTAGATAATTATGAGATAACTCGACTCGAGCCAAAACTAGATCTGACCAGTTTTGCGTATCGGCCTGTTCATTTTTTTGCAAAAACTGAATTGCTTGCAGAAGACTTTTTATAGCGGCCGAATACTCTCCTTGAGCTCGAGACGCGCGCCCACTCACAATCGATGACTTTATTTTTCCATACTCATTATCAGCTGATTCGAACATCCGCAGTGCACGCTCTGCATTTAGGTGTGCTACATCATAACGGCCAAGTTTAAGTGATAGGTTTGCTATGTTGTAAAGTAAATCTGCCTTATTTGGTGTCTCCGGGTATAGCTCTTCAATCTGAAGCGCTTTTTGTAATTGTGAAAGAGCCGAACCAAAATTTCCTTGCATTTGGTTAAAAATAGAAGAGTTGTGATACGCATCTGCAAGATTTTTACTTACGCCGACTTTCTGATGCAACTCGATAGATTCAGACAGAGTTACTTCAGCTAAACCGGCTTCGCCAATCAGGTAGTAATATGACCAGAGCATATTCTTATAATTTGCCACTGCACGGTCGTCTCCGATGTTTCGTGCCTCAGCAATTGCCTTGGAAATATGTTTATACCCTCGTTTTTTTAGAACATCACTTGCATCATCTCGCTGACGACCGTATTGAATAAGCATGTTCCCTAAAGTTGCACGAACATCTTCACGAAAAAGCAAGTGATGATTTTCTAATAACTCGACTTCATCTAGCTCATTCACTATCCGCTGATAGCCATCTATCACTTGTCCATACTCTTCTCGCTCGCTCGCAACGGCCAGCAGCTCTGCTCGAACGAAAAAGTGCTGCATTAACTCATCATTAGAAGACACTACGTGGGATCGGCTGAGGAAGGACTCACCGAATTTATCTAGCTCAGCGTAATTTTCAGTCTGTTTAAGTAGAGCGAGATATACTTCTACCAAATACAACTTAAGCACTAAGCTTGACGGCAACTCATTGATAGCCGTTCTAATCAGGGCGACACTAGCTTCAAGCCTACTAATCTCGTCATCGCCACCCCAGTTGGTAAGAAATTGTGAGTACTGCAAAATGAAAGTTGCATGTTGAGCATCACTAGGCAGATCAAATACCTCTACCTTTGGTTCGATAGCGAGGTTCATCGAATAGGAATTTTTTAGCTCAATTGTAAAGAGCTGATCGGTAGCCCGTTTATCAACGACGAACACCGCACCTAAGCCCCGATCAATAGGTAATTTTTGCAGGGCTCTAAGCTTGCCCTTGCTCACTAACTGAATAGCCGCGGGCTCAGATAACGAACCCACAACTACTACTTGCGCTAGCCCCGCCGGAATCAATCTGCTCCAGACAGCAGCTAACGGCTCGCTTACAACACCAGTCTGTGAAGCAAACCCTTCGGAGCTAATACTAATCGTTAGAAAAAATCCCGAAAATAGAACGGCAAGTGTTTTTATCAAGGCTAGTTTCTATTTCTACCCATCGTTTTTCCAACGCCAAGATGTCACAAATTGTTTAGCAGGTTCCGACTTATTGGCTGAAATAGTTTCCCATGTAAGGAGGTCAAGAAACTCAGTTTCGTCGGGAGATGTTTGCTCGACATGAATCTCCCAACGTTTGAGTAGGAATTTCCCACCTATGTCCATACTTATACCAACAGGAGGTGTTGCAACTAGGAAATTCCCAGTTTTATCACCTTTTTCAAAAATCAGAGTTTCTCCCTTTCGATAATTCACGTGGTTTATAGCTTCTTGAGTCCATCCAAGCTTTAGTTTCAAAACATACTTACCTGGAATTTCGACACTATCGATTTTTAATGTACGTAACTCAACATTATAGGGGCTTGCTTGGGTGGGTCTCATAGGATGATAAGACCTCAACCCCTTGACCCTACATACTGTTGGTAACACTGCCCCACCTGCTGCACCGTTCCATATATCTTTTACTGTCATATATTCACTCCTATGTATTAATGCTTAGCTGTTACAAATTTGATCAAATATTCAAAATTGAGAAATTTTTCTTCAGATAATAATTCAGCATAAAAATCAGACAACTCTATCCCTAGCTCTCTCTTTATTTCGCCCCAAGGCTTATAAATATTTATCGATGAGCCCGCTATTGATGTTTTTATAGTTTCTGCAATCACAATACTAGCGATCGGGCCTAGGCGCTGTTGATCAGAAGCAGGTTGCTCAATTTTAATCACTACTGAGTCATCTTCAGAACTTAATGTAAAGTCTTGCGCAGTGCTAGATCGAGAAGGCTGATTTAGATCGTTACTCGCAGATTTTGATTGAGCGACCCTCGTACTTTCAGTCAACGGGAAAACTTCTGCCTCTCTAAGAAAAAAAAGCCAAAGCGGCGAATTACCAATATTAAATTTTGGGCTAATCTTTACCTTCGCCTTAAAATCCTTGTCAAAATCCATAAGTTCTAAAAGGTGCTTTCCCTTATTAGGTAAATTAAGTGCATCGTAAATCTCCCCAATGGGATGATCTCCAGCATCGTTCAATGAATCAACAATATCTTTCGGACTTGGGACTGATTGAGAAGCAATAAGATCACTAAAAGCAATACTTCTGAACACGTCTTGATATCCAATGAGGGCTTTCGCTGAAAATTCCGATTTTGATCTTTTATACCCTAAACCTTCGCCAAGTAAATCAAATCAATCCTTTTGGGGATCGACAAAAGTACTTGTTAAATTCACGTTAATTTTTATAGCACTTTGACTATCAAACATACCTAATGGAAAAAACATGTTCCAATCAATTTTTTTATCTATCCCGATTTTTTTTCCTGAATTTAGTATTTGATCAAGGTTGAATACGCGTTTTTTTCCAGCTTCATCTTTATTTAGTACATATGAGGGACGAACCATAGAATGACCAAACCGAAATGCGGCGTTGGAGTACTCCAACGGTATACTAAATTTTCGCTTGTCAGCATTACAGTAGAATGCCTTACGTCCTTGAATGAAGTAGCTTTCGTAGACTCTCGGGTGGAGAATTTTTTGCATATAGTCTTCAACAAATATTCGCTGTAGTACTAATGTAACAAACGCCTTGCAAGCCTTATACCTTTGAACAGTTGTCCCCTCACTCAAAGTATCCATTATTGCATTGTGGAACTCCATTACCTTAACTAGCAACTGAGCGACTATAACGTTGTCATCATTGCGCGGCTCGGGAATTCTGGCCTCTCCATCGCATTCTCGATCCAGATCAAAGCACTTTGTGTTTGCAATCTCTCTAATAATAAAATAACCGCCAGCCATCAAATCCGGCTCATTGGATAGTGTTTCATCTCTAAAATAAATACTATCAAGGTTTAAAAACGGTGTGGCAGGATATCCTCGTCTACTATTTTTTGCTCGTTCAAAGTTATTATCAGGAACAATTTCATGAGTAAGTAATTGCCCTAAATAGGTGTATCCCGCGGGAGTAAGACCAGAAGCTGGATCCAGTTTCAATATGTGCTTCAACAAAGACTCGAGTTGGGCTAGATCTAACTCCCAACTACTTAACTTCTTAAAATCTAAAAGATTTGCAAAAAGATATTTAGATTTAAAAGGTCGCGAATTCAGGCCACTATTGGTCAAAGGAGTGCATCTGTCCAATATGCCTATTTCTTTTGCATGTTCACACATATTCTTATCTACCCTCTCTGAATAGTTTTAAACCGTGTGTTAATTGATTTCTTCATACTATCGAGTTCGACCAAATACTCTCCTGGCGTAAAATCATTTACTCTCAAAGTTAGAGCGACTCTACCCTGTGAATTAGTTATGATCCGATTAACTTCAACAATCAAGTCCGTCTTCTCACTCTTTTCTAATCTGCTAATTGTGACTTTAAACCTCTCTTTTTCAATAGTGTTTGGCTCAACCACCAAAACAAATTGATCCCGACTTGATCTTTCAAAGCTCGCTTTATCAAATTCAAACTCAACTGTAGGCGAGTCATCACTTCCTCTAACGGAGTCTTGAGCAACCAAATACTGTATTTCAACGCTGTTCACTGAGACACGTTCGATTGAGAACATAGCCATTGCCACTAAACCTAATGCGAACGACGCCAAGCTATTAACCAGCCGCCAGTCACCGAACAAACTACGAATAAACGATAGCTTGAATACCGGCTCAGCCTTATGCGAAACGCACGAGCCGTCAACCATAAGTTGTTCCATATTCAAATCGTCTAAGATATCGGGATTGTCCATCATGTAAATTTCGAATTGCTCTAACTGCTCGTTAGTCAACTGACCTTTCAAATACTTCAAGCCAATCTCATTTTCTTCTATGTATCTTTTATCCATAAGTATGCACCTCCACTAGCTTTAACTGTGGTTGATAGTCTCCCCATTTGGACGGTGCACTTATTCGTGAACTTCTGGGGGTATAGTGACGGCTTATAGAAGAACCTCTCATCTCTTTATGGAACATTTTTTTAATCGAGGGCATTGCTGCCTCCCACTTTAAAATCAATTAGTTGTTTTAGTCTGGATCTGGCTCGAAAGAGCACTCTGTCAAAATGCGCGGAGGTAAGGTCTAAGCGTTTACAGATGCTAGTTTTTTCTTCTTCATTAGCGTAATAACTAACCAAGAGATCTCTATCTCTGTCGACTTTCATTTCGCCGATCAGTTGCTGTACTAACTTCAGCGAATCTCTTGATTCAACAGCGCGCTCGACATTAGTTTTATCATCTGGAATTTCGAAGCTCACTTCACCATGAGCATCCGTCGCTCGGCGTGTTTCTTTACGAAAATGGGCTATTAATAGGTTCACGCCGGTTTGGCGTATAAAACCTGCAATTGCGTCTGGTGTATTTATCTCGCCATTACGAGCTTTGGTGATGACAACAATAAATGTATCTTGGGCAATATCAGAGGCTAGTTGCTGATCACTGCAACGACGATTAAGTATGAAATACAAGCTCTTCCAATACTTGTTTACCAGCTCTGTTTCTGCAGTCTTGTCACCAACGCCTATACGAATTACGAGTTCGCCCGCAGGCCTGACTACACTGCCGACTTGATCATTCAACAATATCCCCCCCCTAAAAGTCCAAATTACAGGTTTTAATAACGACGTTAGTTGTCTTAAAAGCAGCCAGCCTAAACTCAGCCTCAAGCTTTTATATTCAGCCTACTAATGTAGCATAAATATTAATTAATGGAGCAATCTTACATTTACAACTGCAGCGTTGTTTAGCGTGAATTATCGTCTTTTTTTGAGTTACATCGAAATGCGTTCACTTATAAAACTGCTCATCAATTAACTCGAATACACAGGCTGTTTGCTGGTGAGCGACAAAATAAGCCGCTTGCTCTACGCTGGTAACCTTGATGTTTTCGTATCGCTCGGCTAAATCGTTCAATATCGCTGGATTAAACTGGCCTGTCTCTTTACCTGTAATCATGTGAACCGGCCCCGTATAATCACTAAACAATGTTTGCCACTTTTTACCCGTTTGCGTGAAATCTCTCACCGATCCCTCAATGCCATTCATATAAAGCAAGGTGAATCCTTGTCGGGCTAGAGCTTTCATTTGACAGTTTTTCATCAGCGCTAAGTCTAAAGGCGATTCGGCAAAGTGGCTTGTTAGCCATTCTTCATCAAAACCGCTGTCGACTTTTGCGACTGTCGCCCTTATCACCAATGGCAAAAGTTTCGGTACATGTCGTGCTATGTAATATAGCGACCGCTGCTGTATCGCCATCAGTTTAAAATAACTATTGTTTATCAGAGGCACTACTGGGCTCAATCCAACGACGCCGACTGCACGGTCTTGTAATAATTTAGCCGTTTGCATCGCAGCGATCATGCCGGTATTTTCACCGACAATCTGTACTTGCCCGACGTTTAGCGTATCCAATAATTCTTTGCAATAGGTAGCAAACTGCAATAATGCTTGGCTCTTTGACGGTGTTAGTGAGGTTTTAGCAAAGCCGGGTCGCCATGGCATAATTAGGCGAATATCGCGCTTAATTAATTCTTGGCGTATCGACTCAGATACTGACGTTCCAAGAATCATAGGGTGCAAAAAAAGGATTGGCCGACCCGAGGACGGCCCAACTTCAGAATAATCGATTTCATATCCATCTTTAGCAACAAACATTTTCTGGCGACGCCAAGGCGTGCTTCTAAAGTGGTGCTCATACAAATCGTGGCCATCATTTTTGGTCAATTGAACATAGCCACTATAAAGACACGTTAGCTCTGTTTGTGAGCTCAAACCAAGTTTTGCCAGTAAGTTTTTTAGTTGATTGCGAAGTGTGCCCAGCGAACGACCTCGTTCTTTCGCTAAGTCGCGTAACGATTGTGATGTAACTACGGCTTGTGTGATTCTCAGTTCAATCGGTGTTAAGCCGAAGTTTTCCTGAAAGTGAAAAGCAACATCGGGCAGCCAGCTTAAATTCACCGATGATAGACGGGCCAGCGCCTCACCATCGCTACCCAAAGCCTTTGTCATAACGTAGGGGCTGGTTTTATCGCTTTGCATATCGTAAATACGCAAAACACAAATGGCTCGATCCGGGTCAAAATGCGTTAAACGTTTTAAGCATTGTTCAAATTGCGAATAGCTAATTGATGGGAATTGATCTTTGCATAGGCTGATGTCTTTCTGCCAACCATACTCATCAATGCCCGCACGATTAGTGAGTACGACTTTGCCCATGTCATTGACTAATACAACCGGCTTTGGATCTTTTTCGATGCACTTGATCGAGGCGAGCCTTGTGTCAGATAGTCGGCACTGGGTCTCCAACATCGATACCGCATTCTGAAAATGCACTTCAATGTCAGAGAACAGATTTTCCGCGACCTTTTTCCCCTGACTAACGTGGTCGTAATACTGCTGCATTTGCTGGTCAATGGCATCCGTCAGCATATGATGCTTGTATGGCTCAACTGCCATAGCATAGGCAAGACGAATGAGTTCAGGTTGGTATGTCAGAGAGTCAGTTTTGCTCATTACTAAAGAGTGTAGGAATTAATTGAAACTACGAGTATTACGTGGCTAGAGAGAATAGGGATTACAGATTATAAAGAATAAAAGGCCTTCGCACGAAGGCCTAGTTTATCATCGCCTTGTTACATTTTAATATCCAAAGCCGGGCCTCTCTGGTTGCTCACGATTACAATGATAGTGATTTAAGCTTCAGCATTAAACATTTTCAGCGGCCATGCCAACTCACGCTTGTGTGCTGAGAAAGTAACCTTGAAAAAATGCACAAAACGCAATTACTCCAAGCAGCAGATAAGCGCACTTAGTCGGCAAAATTACCCTCCCTATTTAGCCCAAATGGCATATTGAAATTTACTGTTGGCTAATCAAAAATAACGTGATTGATAAGATCAAATTTTAGAGGCGCATGGAAACACATATGAAACCCTCAGGTTTCATTAAGCGTAAAGTCGCCAAGCCACACACACCCAACAGAAACCAATAATGAAAAACTTTCTCATAACCAGCTGCGTATTCTTCAGCCTTGCACTGCATTCCACTGCGGATGCGGGCCAAATTAATCAACAGCTCACTTGCCAAGCCCACCTTACTCACTTAAAGAGCAAACTAGAAGCGGTAAAACCAGAGTATGGACCTGCTGCGGCACTGGTGATTAAAAACGGTATCAAAGCATATCAAACTTTCTTGAAAACAAAACACATCGATCCGGGAATGAAAAGCTTTCCTGAGATGCAAGCACAGGTCGACCAGATGCAAGCGTTGATAGTGTCTAAGTACAATGAACAGTTTTCACAAGCTCGATATTTCAGCGATAACGTAATGATTGTAAGTAACTGCTACCAACAATACCCACCAGAATCGAAGTCAGATAACGCTATGGTGCGAGCCATGATTGAGAAATTAGCCGAAGTATCACAACAATAAAAAGTATCTCAACAATAAAAAGGTATCTCAGCAATAAAAACGCATTAAACACCTTATTTGACCACACCGATACCAAGGTCAAATAAAACATACTTAATTTCAGAAAACTGGACGATCAAAATGAAGTTTAAAATCATATTAACCATCGCACTAACATTTATCAGTGGCAACGCGTTAGCCGCATTTGTCTATCAAGCCAATCACCCAAGTGGCGAAGAGATTACCAATCTAGTCGCCTTCGCGGGCGGCGTTTATGCTGGCCATGACTCGGTCAGCACGTTTCCAATTTACAGATATGACCCCGCTACGCGCACCCATACTCTTGAAGAGACGTTAAATGCAGCCTCTGCTTCACGGGTGTTTGTCACGCCAAGCACCGGCACGCGCGCGCCTACATTAGTAATTCTCGGCGACCAACCCATTCCGGCTAACACTGGCGACCTGATGGCTGTGCGGCTTGGCACTGGTAACGTTTGGGGTAAAGCTAGCAACGCAAATGTGAATCTACCGAATTGGCTGATGACTAATGTTCAAGACGCCGCACTAGTCGGCAGTGCATCACCCACGGCTCCGGGCAGCTATTCATTAACAGGCAAGAATTTAAACACGGGCGCCGGAATAGTATTAAATGTGCAAGACCCTTGGGCGGCCAACGCGCCAGTTACAGCTCGCTATGGCGGCAGCACATCTAACCCTGAGTCATTTTGTTTGTATTTCACTTCTCCGAGTCAAGTCCCAGGCACCTACGCCCCAGCAGTTGGCCACGGTAGAAATGATTCAAATTGCGCGCCGTTATCCGGCCATGCACCAAATCAAATACAATCGTCAAATCACATCCCTTTAGGTAGTGCTTTTAGCTCATTTGGCGCCAATGGCCTCCCCATTACTGAGACAATTCCGGCGAATAGATGGACGTTTACCATTCAAGGTGGCGAGCTCTATAAGCACCTATGGACAGGCACAGACTGGAGACGCCCGGTACTGGCATACAATAAACCAGTACATGACATCATCGAGTACAAAGAGCGATTAATCTTCTTAGATATCGACGGTAAAGTTTGTTATAGCGCAACGGCGTCATCATGGAGATGTATTGATCAAGCTCCATTGTCGGCTCGTCAAATTACCATTGACCAAGATAATATTTACATTGGCACCACTGATGGCGAGATTTGGGCAGCCCCTAATTCATTAAGTACTCTGCCAATGTTGTCAGCCCCAGTAGGCCACACTGTTAGTCCATAGCTGACGACCTTAGAATCGACTGTCGTTATACCTAAGCGAGTTGCTTAAGTAAAAAAATTGTTGCCCGTGTTAGTGGGGCTTATTAATCAGCCTCTCTAACACTAAAGCCACTTACATACCAAAGTAGTACTAGTATCGCAGAGAAATAATTCCTAAGCGTAATTGTCACCGCTGGCTATTTTTCTTTCACAGGGAATGCGTCACTAACTCAACATTTCATCAATTTTCTTTATTGCTCTTGCATCATCATCCATGCGCTTGGAGAGCATTTCCTTTTTCTCAACTAGCTGCTGTTTAAATTCAGGACAAAGTTTGCCCAGTGCCTTATAACGCCGATAGCCTTCTTTAATCGTCGAAAGAGTAAACCCTATTTCCTTTCCCATTTGAATAAACGAAAGCTCACTTAGTTGAGCTTGCCCATATTCACGATAACCATTCGCTCCCCGCAATGGCGGCGAGAGCATGCCAATTTTTTCATAGTAACGAAGCGTATCGCGCGACAATCCTGTCTTTTCCTCAAATTCAGAAATCTTCATATATGACCCTTGACTATGGAGTAAATCCATACTTTACCATAGTGAAAACGGAGAAACCTATGAAAATAACTCAAATCAGAAATGCCACAATTATCATTGAAATCCAAGGTCAACGCATCCTGCTTGACCCAATGCTTGCACCACAGTCGAGTTTGCCCAAGCTTCGCTATTTTCGCAGCAAACAGCGCAACCCGCTGGTGGAGCTTCCAGTAGCATTCAAGCAAGTACAAGAAAAAATTGACTTTGCCATGATCACGCATTGTCAAAAAGGTCATTTTGATCACCTAGATCGAGCAGGCGTTCGATGGCTGCGAAAGCACAACATACAAACCTTTTGCACGCCACACGACTACGCCTACTTGAACAAAAAAGGTATCCGCACCCATGTGCTAGAAGACAAGTGCAGTTCTTTCATGCACGGCACGATCGAGCAAATACCTGCCACACATACCAGCGGTTGGTTGGTTCCCTTCATGGAACACGGAACCGGCTACTATATCAAACTACCTAATGAACCCAGTCTGTACTTGATGGGCGATACAATTTTGACCGATGAGATTAGACGGTTCATTCAACTGGAACAACCCAATTATATAGTGGCACCAACAGGCAAAGCTCAATTTGATATAGGCCCACCGTTGCTTCTTGATGAAGCTGATATTCTAGAGCTGGCATCGCTAAGTACAGGCACTATAATTGCCAATCATATGGATGCATTGGACCATTGCCGTATTAGTCGTAGCGACTTAGCCTCGTTGCTAAACGAACATAAGTTGGCAGCACAGTTTTTGATACCGAGAGATGGAGAAGAACTAGAACTGATTTGATGGGAAATCAAAAAGGAATGAAGGTGCCGGGGAATTAATTTAAAATTCCCCCGGCTCTTTTTCAATAGCGCCTCTACGCTAGCTCTTTATCGATGTTTACTTTTACCTTGTTATTAGCGTTATGAAACAAGGGCCTTAATAACTAAAAACACCACGACTAAACCGATATACCAGTAAAACTGATTTTCATAGACTACAGCAAGTGCGGCTTTATTTTTATGAGCTATCAGATTGTTGCTGCGCAATATTATACGCTCGACATTTTTTTTATAATTTTTTGCCTCTTCACCACTATCAACCTGGTCCTTAAGCGGGGTAACCCTGGTTAGATAATGCAACTCATTTCCTTTTATATTTTCAACTATATCCATGTACTCAAACCCCTCTGAACTTAGCTTTTCTTTAGTAAGCTGCATGTCCGGTCGACGATCATAGACCACGAAAATATCGTGCTGTACCTCACCATCCAAGTCGATTCTAATCGGATAGTCATCACTATCAGGCCTTAGAAATTCACTAGCAAAATCGGTAAGCAGCTCAATCGGCTTATCCGCGTGACTAGTTGCAAGGTCGACAATACGATATCGCTCCTTTGTAGTAAGCTTGTTGATAACATGATCATCGTCGACCACTTCAACCGGTTCAATCAGCTCAAGGCTTAAGCGGGTATCGCCCTTAGCCCACTCTAAAAAATCTTGCTGATATTTAGATTTCTCGTTAGAAGAAAAATAAGAACGCATATTATTCGCTCGATGAAGGTAATAAACCCGCTCGATTTCAAGCGTTGCGTCAGCCTTATTACGAGGGAGTGTAAATCGATGCTTTAACTCAAAAACTCTATTAGATGGCGATTTAAGAATATCGACAGGCTCACAGCCATCGTCAGTTAAGATCAGTCCCATTCCATAATCAAGCTCGGCTGAGTATTGGAAACTACCTGCCTGCTTTTGAATTGTCGCGTCTACAAAATAGTGTTTATTTTCAAATTCAACATCCACGATCATATGATTAAAGTGGTATGGCGACGGATTGAACTCCCTTAATTTTTTACCATAGCTGGTATTAACCAGTACTAGCCGAGCGTTGATGCCGATTGAGGTTAGCATCGCCACCATCAAATTAGATTTGTCTTTGCAATCACCAGCGCGTTTCTTGAGGGTTCTCTGTGGCGGCTTAGGAGTGTGGGTAAAGACACCATGGTTTTCACCACGATAACGAATATTGTTTTGTACAAAACGAATCACTTTAAGCGCTTTATCTTCAAGAGTGTCATCCTGAAGATATATCTCAAGGTCTTCTATGTCGCTTATCGGCAGAGGGATTAATGCACCATTTTCTTCAAAGTACTGATACAGGTACTGACTGAGTTCATCCCATTTAAGTGTTGAGCTAACCTGCAAGAAACTTCCCCAAACTGAGTGCGGTACCGTGTCAGGTATTCGCTCATTTGGGAGGTCGGTATACTCTCTCTCAAATTCACTATTTGGTTCAATCACCTCTGCATCATGTTGATTGGATTTACTATTCAGCGGTTTATGCAAAACACTCAATTGCGTACTAGAGTTATTTATAACTCGAACTACCTGCAGTGCAACTGGGCATGACCAACTTAAAGAATAGTTAGTAGAAAAATGACGTCCATGAAAAGGGTGATCATTCTGCGTTTCGATAACCGTTGAGCGAAACAGAACATGGTCGCCAACGCGCAAATCATCGATTGAAATGCTAACTGTAATCCGATTATCAGTAATATGGCTCTCCAATGATCTTTCACGTTGGATCGCAGATATGTTTTCACTATCAAGCGCGTCTATTTTTTTACCATCTCGAACAATGCTTAACTCATGAATTAACAAGCGCTGAGAACCTTGGTGTAGTTCGACTAAGTGCAATGATGCATCTTCAATACGCGACTCATCATTAACGCATTGATAGGTGCCTCGATACGAACATATCTCTTCGTCGTTAATACAATCCTGGTAATCTACCAACGGAAAGCTAAACGGTGAATCAGTGTGTTGCTCTACCTTAGGAATCGCATATTCCTTAACCCAAGAGGGAGTATCTTCGATTGAGTAAATCTCTTGTCTTGTTTCTAACATATTCATTATCTATTTTCTAAAAGTTATACTCTGTATATCAACAACTTGAAATCGTACTTATTACGGCGTTGGTAAATTATAGTTTCTATGCCGGTATTAATGAATAACAATCTGGCGCGGGAAACAGATTCCTAGTGCGAACAGTTAAGCTCGGCCTTGACCACCACCTCTCATTACTAACACTATCCTAATTTATACAACTCACCAAACAATCACCAAATCCCCATCTAGCAGAATCGACACACCGACTTCTTTGCCATAAGCTTGCTCACCACTGCAACCAAATCAGGGCTAAACACTGCATGCAAGACAATTACGCCGCGCTACCGCGTGTTAAAAATTACTTGATGAACCTTCGCCGTCAACAACAATTTGCCCTACCACTGTTTGCTTTATTGATCACTTACTTCTTACTTCGGGTGTTCTTTAAGCAGTATGTTGAAGCGAAAACATGGTTTATCTACCCGTCTGGCGTCGTAGTCAATTGGTTTAAGGGTTCAGGGGAGTACCTCAATTACGAGTGGGTATTTGGCATTCAAAGCACCCGGTTTGTGCTGGGTGAACCATGCAGCGGCACCACCTTTTTCAGCCTGCTAATTGCTTACATTGTGTACCGCATACTGACCCATCGAGCATCATTAATGTGGTTACTGTTAGCCTACCCCATAGCGATTGCGGCAAATTCAATGCGCGTTTTATCGTCTATTTCTGCTCACAATAGCTTAGCCTACCTCAACGCCCTCAAGTTCACCTCAGAGGTTCACGTGATAACCGGAACCATCGCCTTCTCTGTCAGCTTTTTGCTGGTTGCTTACCTAATAGAACGCCCCACAGATGGAGTACTTAAATGAACCTCGACGCCAATAAAGTAGTGAACGTAAAAGTCTGGCCGGTGATGGTAGCAATTATCATCCCACAGGTTCTTTTGATTCTGCTAAACATTCAAGGCTGGACACTGGTACGCGGCGAAGCCAGTGAGGCAGAACATTCTGTGGCGCTGGGTATTTTTTTAGCTGAGCTTGCCATTATTGGTTTAGCCACGACCTATTTGCTGTTTCGAAATTCACGTTTTGTTCCAGTGAGCATCATATTAAGTCTAACGTCTTTAGTGATACATATAGGCTTTATGTTTGGTGTTCTCAGTTACTTAAACGAGGCCATTCCTAACTCAGTTCAGGCCTGGATTCTCAACCAAGAAAATGTCGCTCGATGGAATATAACACTGTTTATGCCAGGCGCGTTTCTGTCCTTATACGCACTCACCCAGCAGTTCTTCAAGCGATTCGGTCGTCTGCAAAGCAGCCTAATCATAGCGTTAACAACATTTGGCATTCCTATAATTTGGTATTCGTTAATCTCGGTGATGCAACCTATTTGGTTTGGGCAACTGTCCGTCGTCGTTGGGATTATCTGCTCTGTTTCGGTCGTGGTCATTTTTCTAGCAGGCATTATCAAACTATTCGATGGCTTAGTAACCGATATCTTTTCAGGTCGATACGATCTGAAATACACAATAACCGTCGCCTTGCTTGCCATAGCCGCCCCGCTTTGTGGTCTTTGGTTAAATCATCACCTGCCGTTTCCGGCTGACTTTCAGTCTTTTGGGGTCTACCTCTTTGCGCTGATTAACGGCTTGGTTCTACTGATTAAACCAGTGGGGGCACGCCTCAGCCTGCTACGCTTATTCTTGCGCTGCTTAACCTTGCCATTTATCGCCTATTTTTTCTTAGTGTTCCTACCGTATTTACCACTATCACTAATAGCCATTATTGCTATGGGCGCTGGCGTCCTTATGCTTACTCCGTTGGCTTTGGGATTGTTTCAAACGCGAATAACGCTAATCGATTTCGGCTTGGCTAAGCGCAGCGCAGGGTCAGCCAAAGCTGTGACTGTGGTGATTATTGGTCTCGCCATTCTTCCAAGTTATTTTACCGTTCAAGCGCTGTTAGATAAACGGGCGTTAGACACCAGCCTAAGCTATTTTTACTCGCACAACGACAATACCCCGTCGTTGTCAAAGGCTAAGGTGAAGCGCACAGCGGCAACCCTGATACAGCTAAGAGATCGAAAATTAGGAACCCAGTTACCTTTTATATCCGGGGCTTACAACTCCTTGGTATTTGGCAACTTAGTCTTATCAGATCGCAAAATAGAGCGAATGTTTACCTTACTAACAGGCACACCGATGCCCAGCGCAAAAAACTCATTGTTTGGCAGACAAGGCCGCCCGAACAGAACATTTAGAGGTGGCCGCGTAATCGCCGCAAAACGTGACATAGGCATTAAAGAAGTTGCTATTAACGAGGTATCTGAACACCAAGCAACCGTTCGCATCACCTTAGAAAACTATTCAAGTGACACGCACTCGCTGTATGTTGAGCAGTTGGCGGTTCCCGAAGGCGCATTCATCACAGGCTTACGTCTAAAGATCGGTGATAAGTGGGAAGTCGGTCGCGTGTTTGACCGTAAGACGGCTATCTGGGTGTTCGAAAAAATTACCGAGGTACGTCGTGATCCGGCGCTATTGTATTTCACCTCCGCCCGCGAGGCGCAACTACGGGTCTACCCGTTTCCCGCGAAAGGCGTGCGCGAAGTGGAAATTGATTTTCAGTTTCATCCAAAACTCGATGCCACAGTAATCCTTGGGCAGCGAGCAATCGATCTCAATCCGTCGGTTAATTTACCTGCGCTCGTAAGCCCCACCGGCGAACTAATTTCAAACACGCTGGCGGACTCGGCCTTCGTTAGAGAAAACTATTTGCACTTTATCTTGGACTATTCAGCGACCGCAACGGCGACGAGCCAGGATTATGCCGAGAAAATTGTAAACGTGATTAAGCAGCTGGGAGTAAACGAGTATCGGATATCTGCGGCCAACATTAGTAGCGCAAAAAGTTCTGAAGCTGGCTTGTTAACAGAATCGAAGGTCGACGAAATATCAAACATTATTGACAGCATCGCGCTCGACCGCGTTGGTGGGCTTTGGTTGACACAAGCCATGGCGACCGAGGCAAGAGCGCGAGTCGCAACTCGAAGCATAGACAATTTTAAGCAACGCCCTTTGTTTGTAGTGCTAAGTGAAAATAGTGACATAGAAAAGCCAGACAGCTCAACTTGGAACTCGTTATTGCCTGACGTGCATCAATGGTACGCATTCACTAATAACGCTTTGAGCGTTCGCTCTTTTTTACACAGCTCAGATCTAAACTCAGATCTAAACTCAGAGCACCTAAACACCAACCCAGACAAGGTTGTAGCTCTGCTTAGCACTTCCGAGATTAATAGCACTTCAGGGATTAGTAGTGATTCAGCGATTTCAATTATATCGGCCAGCCAATCGAGCCTTTATGGCAGCCAAGCGAAACAAGCAATAAGCCTATATCAGCCGACACAAGATGCCTTCGTTGCGGTTATTTCTAAACCTTCAGATTGCGCCGCTGGGGCCAGCTGGATAAGAAACGCCGCCCTATGGGCTCTATGGCAAGAAATAAACAGCGACCCAGTTCGTATTGAAAACCAACGCAGTGAATTACTCAAGAAAAGTAGAGAGCTCAGCCTATTGTTGCCAACAACGTCGTTAATTGTGGTCGAAAGCGCATCTCAGTGGGAAATACTTAAGCGCAAAGAAAAACAATCGCTCAACAATCATAGCGCGCTCGATTTTGAGGAAGAGCAAGAAACACCAGAGCCAGTTTGGTGGCTCTTGCTGGCCGCGCTGCTTGGCTTTTTATATTATCGAGATTCGAGAACGCGACTAAGTTCTAAGAAATCTTAGACTATCAAACGTCCGAATTTTTTTGATATTCCCACCGTCACAGTGCAGCCTGAATTGAATGCGATAAAGTCTTTCTGTATCCCATCTGAGAACATAACGCCGTTCTCGGGCATCAAAGACTCGAGTTCTAAATGGTTGTCATTGTCGATCGAACCAAACACTAAGTCGGTGCCGGTGGTATTGCTTGGGAAAGGCTCTCTTACGGCAAACTGAACATGTTTGCTATCCCAAGCGAAGCCGTTAGATAAATCATGCTTATTAACACCAGATACTCCCATCGCTCCGGCTAGAATAGACTGAAACCAACCGGTTGAGCCGAAGCCGGTTGAGATGATGATTCCAGAGGAAGAGTGGCATTCGCTTTGGCCGTTCCAATGAATATTGTAGCGCGCTGATGTATGCGATTTCGGCCCGATAAATAAGTCATTCACGCCCAACAATACCTGACCATCATTGGTCCGCGCTTCTACAAAAGTGATGGTCTTGCTATCCGCAATATCCGCCATAGTTTTTAGCACTACGCCTTTCAAATTCCCGACTTCGAACGGCAATAGCTTTCCATCCCATCTATCCGGGTCAGGGTTAATAGCAATTACCGGGTTTCCGTCTAAGTATTTCAAAGCATTGGCTACCAAGCCATCTTGGCCAACGATAACGACGACATCTTCTGCAGAGAACTGATAGTTGGGCAGAAAAGCACGCTCTAGTTTTTGTAAGCGACCTAGCGGTTTTAATATTCTCTCTACCTCGTCTAACTGCTTTTGGTAAAGATCGTGCTCCGCCAAATAATCACTAACCTCGGCATTGCTGTGCTCTAAGTAGAACTTCGCTTGTGGCCAGGTATTAAACCGTTCAATCAGTTCTTGTAACCGCGTTTTGCGAGTTACAAGAACAAACCGATGTCCTTGAGTTTTCATTTATCTATTTACCCTTTCACGGCCTTCTTCATCATATTGCCAAACAAATCTGGTGTGATATTTAGCTCGCCAATTTTGCCTGCATTTTGCGCAAGAGATTCAAACGCCATCGCCATTAACTGATCTGGATTCATGTTTGCCAATGCCATCGCCTTTAGATTCTCAACAGGTAAGGTCTTGAATGCTTGCATCTTGACGGTTACCGCATAAGCTTCGGTATCAGACTCCTGCTTTCTGTTGTCAGATTGCAATTGCACCAGGCTTTGGCGCTGAGTCTCTCGGTCAATGCTTGCTTGCACGCGCTCAGCATCCGTCATCGCTTTGCCTCGCAAAATTTCGCGCTCGTTCTCAACACGAGATTCAGCAATCTCCTGCTCTTTCTGTTGCACAGATAAGTCAGTTTGCAACTCAGCCTCTTTAATTAGCCGCTCTTGTTCCACCGCCGCCTTTCGTCGACCATAAACGGCATCATCAGCTTCTTGGAGTATGAGTTCTCGGGCTTCAGCTTCAAGCGCTCTTGCAGTTTCTGGGTCGGCTGAAATTCTGCCTACCATGGTATTCAACACTTCAATACCCATTGCATTTACACCAACGTCGGTCGCCAACTGTTCTTGAATCAGTTGCGCGATCTTGGTATTGATCACAAACGCATCTCGCAACTTAGTGTTTTGCACTTCGTTCTGAACAATGGTCTGCGCAGATCGAACAACTCGATCATTTAGTTTCAACGGGTCGTCAGAAAGATAGCTGACTCCATCCTTCTTCAAATTAAAATTAAGAATTCCCGCTATGCTCTCTGGGTTGGCAACACGAAAGGTAATTTGCCCCTGCACTTTAACTGCTTGAAAATCAGCTGTCTGCAAGTTGAAGATGAATGGCGCTTCTTGAGCGTTAACGGGAACAGCCGCGATAGAGGTAGTAGCAACATTGTAGAAAAAGCTTAAGCCTTTGCCCTTACTTCTGGTTTTGCCGTTAACGGTTTTAACAACGAAGGTTGTTGGTTCGGCTTTGTAGTATCTAATTCCAAACATTGTTGGCTCCGTAGGTTTACTTAATATTGACTATATATTGTCTCTACAACAATAATAAGTCAAGGGTTATTTGTCTTAGAGACAATATATAAAATTAATCACTTTTCGATATCACACGCTGAATGCGCAACTCTGCAGAACCCGAGAATACTCTAGCATTCGGCCAACGCCTTATTTAGACTTACTCGATAGCTCAGGTGCATTAAGAAATATCATGATACAACCATGACATTTCTATGGCACACAGATTCGATCATCGGCCTAGACTGCGTTTATCAAAAAAATATTGGAGAATCACACTATGCTGAACACATCATTGTTGGCCCTTAAAAACCCTAAAAATAAAATTCGAATCGTCGCGCTTGGCGTTTTTATAGCGGCCTTGGCCGGTTGTGCCTCTCAACCTAAGCCAGTGACCGACGCCCCTGGTGGCTATCCGCAGACACAGCAACCTAATAATTATCCAGAGGGCGAAGTGCTTGAAGAGGTTGTTGTCACATCATCTAAAAGCTCACGAAGTTCTAGATCTAAGCGTAAAAATCGTGCGGTATCAAAAGAAGCTCAGGCTAGCGCTGCCGAATACGCTTATGGCAACGTCGACGAAAGCCAACAATACGCCGAAGAATCAGATGTTCCAATTCTAAGAGAAGGCAGCGCTCAAAAAATCTTTAGGGACTACGGGGTCAACCCGACCATGAGCACCCGCAACCAACCTTATTCGACCTTCGCGATGGACGTCGACACCGTGTCGTATCAAATCACTAAGGCTAGCCTTGAATCGAATAGCTTGCCGAAAAAGTCATCGGTTCGTGTCGAAGAGTTTATTAACAACTTTAGCTACAACTACGGCTCTAGCGACGATGTATTTTCGATCAGCGCCGAAGTGGCTCCGTCACCTTATCGACCTGGTTTTCATTTATTACACGTTGGCGTAAAGGCCAAATATGTAGCCGACCAACAGCGCCTACCCGCTAACCTTGTGCTGGTGGCCGATGTGTCTGGCTCAATGCAAAGCGATCTCAAAATGGGTTTGCAGAAACAAGCGCTGACCACATTAGTCTCGCAATTAAGCGCCAGAGATTCGGTCGCCATAGTTACCTATAGCGATCAAGCTAAGGTTTTGTTAGAACCGACAACAGCAAATAACAAGAGCAAAATTTATGCGGCCATCCAACAAATGCATGCTGGTGGCGGAACCAATGTAGAGCAAGGATTGCAAAGCGGATACGCGCTCGCCGACGCAATAGCCTACCCTGGTCATGTAAACCGAGTAGTGCTCACCTCAGACGGTTTAGCAAACATTGGCAATGTCGACCCGAAAGATATTTTAGAGAAAATCAAAAAATACCGAGAGCGCAATATATTTTTAACCACAGTAGGTGTTGGCAAATCAATGTACAACGACTACCTACTTGAGCAACTCGCTAACAAAGGCAACGGCAACTACCTTTACTTGGCGAACCAATCTGACATAGAACGCGTTTTCGTCGACGGACTAACAACTCAATTACAAGTAGTTGCCAAAGACGCCAAGGTACAGGTCAAGTTCAACCCAGAAAAGGTCAGCTTATACCGTCAAATCGGTTACGAGAACCGTGGCCTGAAAACACAGGACTTTCTTGATGCCAGCAAAGACGGCGGCGAAGTCGGCGCGAATCAACAAGTGACCGTGCTATACGAAGTAAAATTGACCAACCTGAACGATGGTGCTGACATTGCCAATGTAGCCTTGAGTTATAAAAAGCCCCAAGGCTCAAGCGTGTTTTCGCTCGATAAAGCAATCCCCTCAAGCGTAATTCGCTCGGGCAATCAAGCAGCCTCATCCGACACGGTAATCTCAATGGCGGTTGCGGCATTCGCTGAAAAGTTACGCCAATCGTATTGGTCGCGCACCTACGACTACAATCAAATTCAAGCTCAATTGGTGGCGCTGCCTGAGCCGCTTAGACGCAGTAGTGAGGTTGTCGAGCTACAAAATTTAGTGGCTATCGCAGCTAGGCTTGATTCGCGACGCGACCCTTACTCGAGAAAACTCCCGCTTAGTCGTATAGATTACGACCGCGTACCACTACTGCGTTAAACTCATCAGCATGACAACACAAGCACGTGCTGGTAAGGCAACCGTATCGCTATGGCTATCTATAGCGGTACTTCTTATGGGGCTATTATTCCTTACCTTGGTGATCATCGAGTATCAACGCAATACGTCTTTGATAGAACAAAATCGGTCATTGATTTCTGGCTCAGCGAAAACACGTTTAAGCAGTAATCTGTTATATCTGGAGCCGAGCCGAAACTGGAACGACTCTTACAACGACTCTGCCAATGACTACCGCTGGATTCAGCACGCACCACGCACCTATTGGTTTAATAATGCAGTTCAAGAATTCCCATGGTCCCGGGAAGCCGTTTCCAATTCAGACCCACAAGGTGAAACACTACAAACGATGTGGGGCGCAGTAAATTCACCCTCACCGACGCCCCTCGTTAACCAAGAACGCCTACGCTTACTTAATTCCGTAAAAGCGGCATTAGACGATAGCTCTTATACTGCCAGCTCAGATGCCAACTCTGCTAACGAAAAAAAAATCGCTATCCAACAATCGTTTGATGCTTACCTAGAACACACTCGCGCCTATCACTTAAGCCCTCAACAAGAGATCGTGTTCTCACTCAAACTGCTTGAAATTGGTGCGCAAGATCACTGGAGCTCAGAGCTTGTGCACGCCATATTAATCACCGGCGGCAGCTCACAGGCACCCATCGTTAGGCCGGTTGTTGACCTATTATTCAGGCACGCGGGGCATTTTTCAAACGACGAGCTTGATTGGGTTATCAGCAAGATACAGCGACACCTCGAGGTTTTTAACCTGCCAGCCTATTTTCTCGATGACTATGTATCACACCTAAAAAAACCTAGGTTCGCCTTACCAGCAAATATCAGCGGCGCAGATAACGAACTTGTAGTTAGCACTGACCAGTATTGGTTTTTGCACCAATCGTCGAACACGCAGATCAGCGCTGAACCCATCGATCTAGTTGAAGAGCTTCATTTCGTTGAGCTTGAGTTCATTGAACTCGGTGTACTCGACAAGGGTGATTCTTTAAATTTCGGCGACCTTAGCAGCCGTATCTCATTAGACGATATTGGCATTGACGTAAACAAAACGCAGCTGAATCAAGGCCAACGCAACCAGTTGAGCTACTTAGTAATTAAAAGTATTATGCTGATCGCATTTATGGCATTGGTGTTACTCACGCTAAGATTAATCGAGAAGAATCAGCAGCGCAGGTTTGAATATCTCGCACTCAGAGAAGACTTTGTAAAGCTAGTAAGCCATGAGCTAAAAACGCCGCTAGCGGGCATACGCGCCATGGCCGAAACGCTACGAAAACGCGTGGAAAGAGGCATTAGCGTAGAAGCTTACCCTGAAAGAATAATCAATGAAGCCGATAAACTCTGGTACATGGTCGACAATATTTTGGGCTTTAATCGAGTACAACTGACCGGCGCTATTATCGACAAACGCCCGACCAAGATTAAGCCAATATGCAACGCCATTATTGATGATGTGCGTTCGTTTTCTAACAAGCCCTACACACTAAGCAATACAATTGACGAATCAGCCGAGCTGTTAGTAGACCCAGAGCTATTTTCATTGGTGGTAAAAAACATTATTGTTAACGCTGGGCTTTATAACGATCAAGCAACCGTTGCTATTGAATTAACGTTTAATCAACAAGAAGCGTGTTTACTAATTTCAGACAATGGCATAGGCATTGCCGAAGCAGATCGTAGTAAAATATTTAAACCCTTTGTGCGGCTTGCACAATCCGCACGAGAGTCTGCGCGGCAATCGGGCACCGGCTTAGGCTTGGCAATCTGCAAACGCATTATGCAGCTTCATGGCGGAGACCTATCGCTTGCACAATCAAACCAACAAGGCAGCGTATGGAAAATCAGCCTCTCAAAGTGACAAACTATAAGCACTACGATTGCCGTAACTTAACCGTGTTTACAAGCCTATCAATTGTCGCGTAATAGCTTATGAATAACCGCTTACTAGTAGTTGAAGACGACGAAAGCCTGCGCCTCACCCTAGTCGATAACTTAGAGCTCGAAGGCTACGACGTGTTGTCCGCCAGCACCATCGCCGAGGCAAAATCTGTTATCTCTCAACAGAGCTTAGCAAGCCAAGAAATTGAGATAATCGTGCTAGACCTAATGCTACCCGACGGCAGCGGCTACGATCTCTGTGAAGAAATCAGGCTCACCAACCAGCGCATGATGATACTCATGCTAACCGCCAGAACCTTAGATACCGACCTGCAAATGGGCTTTAACAAAGGCGCCGACGACTACCTAACCAAACCCTATAAAGTCGCCGAACTTTTACTGCGCATAAAAGCCTTATTACGCCGCACATCAAGCGCACAAAGAAGCGTCGAAACATCAATCATCAACGACGCAAAAATCAACTGGCAAAAGCACAGTGTAAGCAAAGATGGGCAAGAGATTCACCTAACCAAAAAAGAATTCGATCTACTCAAACTGCTGTTCGACAACCTCGACCAACCACTCACCAGAGACGAAATACTCAGCCAAGTATGGGGCGACGAAGTGTATGTAGAAGAGCGCACAGTTGATAACTTTATTTCAAATATCCGCAAAGCACTTGATCTAAATGAGCCTCGTGTTTACTTTGTTAAAACGGTTCGGGGGGTTGGTTATGCGCTTATGAAAGGGGTGGGGTGACTGTACCGTCAATCCAAGCTTATTGAAAATTTGTCACCTACTTTTACTCTTTCAATGACGGCAACTTTAACTCGCCAAGAGTGCTTCCCGATCTAAAATATTTATAGATCCACACATAAACGATAAGTAAGCAAGATAGGGCAAGTAGCCATTCACCACGAAATTCGCTTATTGTATATTTATGATCCGGTCCATTTTCGATCTCATAAAAAATCGCCCAAAGCCAGCACACAAAATTGTACAGTGCGTGACAAACCATAGGAACAATTAAAGTTTGTGTCTTTAGGTATATAACGCACATAGCTATTCCAAAAGCTGCAGCGCCAACCGGGTCAGGATGTAGAAGCCCGAATAAAAGAGACGAACATAATATTGCCGTAATTAGATTCCATTTCTCAGTCCATCTATGCAATAACAATCCTCTAAAAGCAAATTCTTCAATAATCGGAGCAAGAACCACCAGTGAAATGAAGCTAAGAAAATTAGGTAGCCATGGATAAGTGCCGTTATCACTGTAAATTATATTTGGAATATCTATAAACCAGTAATTAACGAATTCAGGATTTAGGTAAGACAGTGGCAGAAATACGACGTAGGTAGCTAACGAAGAGAACACAAAGATAAAGGCCGTTAACTTAAAAGCTATGGGAAAATCATTGCTGGCCGGTTTTAAAGCCATTTTTTTCCAATGAATGTTATTCCATTTAAATAGCGAAAATGACAACACCATCATCAAGGTCTGAAAATATAAATAGTATGCAATGTCATACCAATACCATTGTGCATCATGGCCGATAAAACTATAAATGTAGCCTAACCCTGGGATGTAAATAAATGCCAGAAGCCACCCCGCAACTACATACCTCCCTTTAACTTTAAACATATTGTGTCTTTATCTACTCTATCTATAAACGCTTGATTTGTTGACACTAAAACTGTGTTCTTGTGTGACTCTAACTATCAAGTCACTGATCTTTTTAGCTCCGTGCACTGATGGTTCAATGGGTGAAACCGGTGAATAATCTTGTGCCTCATTACAAGCCAAGCGTAAGTCAATTACGGGAGCATTGATCCTAAACGCCTCTTTCAAGATAACTTCATTGAACATAGACAACGCAGTTAACGCTCTTGTCGTATATTCAGGTACAGAATCATGGACAGTACATATAGTAACCTTTCCCACTTTTTTACTGACGGCCAAAACCATTCTTGAATAACGTTCTTCAAATTGGTTTTTAACGTCAGTAAAAACATCCATAGCATGCCCCACTGACTCAACTGGTTTATTGAGAATGCTGATAATTCTCAATGCATCATTCCCGCCGCAACTAATAAACACGTGCGTAGCATCATTAGGGATATTTTCAAGCTGAGCATACACATCCTCAGTTACATCGCCATCTACCGCAAGCAGAGTAGATTTTGTTTTTTCAGGGAGCTTTCGATTTAGTTGTTCAATTACAGAGTCACCCCCACCTACGTATCCCCCGTTGTCGAAAATTGAATCCCCTATAAGGACTATATGTTTTGGTTGCATGCCTTATCTGCCTAGCTGTTTGTTATCCAACATTGATTAGTCGACATTTATTTTGAGTATTACTCGAACACCCATATTAATTCGCTTCAAATCCAATTAAATATACCTAGTAAGCTCCGATTAATTTATTCTATTAAGCCTTAAAGGAGAAGATAGCAATGAATGAACACGTAAACACAACGGATAAAGCCAGTGAAAATGATTCGTTTGGATGGTTAGATATAATAAGTGTTTTCCTGATTTTTGTATCCATATTCGTACTAATTATCGAGGTTAAACTTCCTTCTCACTATTCATCGTACCGCGATCTTTATATCGCTTCGGATGTCTTGGTGATTATCGGATTTTCATTCGACTACATCGCACGAACCATGAAGACAGGTGGGGGACGAGCCTATATCTTTAGCAAGGCTGGGCTTATTGATTTTGCCGCTATCGCTCCGAGCCTGATCGGTCTTGCAATGGGAACTTACTTTAGCTCAGTGTGGCTAAGAAGCTTTCGTCTTTTGAGACTGTTACGTGCACTTAACACAAACCACCACACTGATCATCGACTTGGTATTTTCACTTATGTGATTCCATATCTGGCTGTTGCTGTCGCTTTCAAATGTCTCGCAATAGTATATGAGTCAGAAGATTGGTGGCCGGAGATCGGCGACATTAATACCATATTAGGCGTAGCGGGGTTCGCGGTTGCAATTGCAATGGGTACAAAGTTAAGTGTAGTAAGTGGTCGCATTTATGCGATCGAAGATGCGGTTTGTCATATCATTGGATCAATCAGAGATACGAAAAATGTTCGACAGCCTCTTATCGATTGGGCCACGCAACTTGAAGCAGCTTTGAAATCACCTTCTAGTAAAAAATCTGAATTGGCAAGAGAAATGCGACTAAAGACCGACGACTTAGAAAAAACATTAGAAGACAATGGTGTTGGCGGAGCTGTTACAGCAGGGTTTCATAGGGATGTTGCCTTTCTTCTTCATAGGATAACCGCAAGCACCCCAAAAGCGTTTGATCACTTTCTGAAAGTAATTACCGTTGTCTACTCAATAGTACTTATTCTAGTCGTCCCCGGTATAACCGGTTTGTTTTCGAGCGTATTGGTTGTACTTGCTCTGGGTGGAACTTACTTCATAGTTAAAGACATGGATCGACCGCTCGATTTTCATGAAAGGTCATTAATAGATGTTCGACTCGATGCTCTAGAACAATTCAACCAAGCGAGAAACAGTAAGTCATAACTTACTGTTCGATGTTGATATTTTCAGGCCAATACTTATTAGACTGAAAGTATTCTAAAGATTCAGCTGTCTCAGAGAATTCTAGTAAGTTTCCTACTTTCTCTATTAAAACTTCACGCACCTCACTAGGCCTTGCAAAGAAAAACTCTTTTCTTTTATTTACCACGTTAACTGCCTTGTCTCGAAAATGATGATGCAGTTCATTTTCCAAAGTTACTGCGTCTTCTGAAAAGAAGAGAGCATGTACGTCAAACCTAAAGGGTACAGACGCGCCACCTAATTCATTGATTCGATCATTCGGCTCCAGCCTTCTAGTCAGCCCGATCTTTACTACGTTTTCACCGAACGCACCACGATTAGAAATTACGTAAACATAACCTGATCTAATGTTGGCCAACCTATAATCATTCTGCGTAATGGCGTTATTCAACAAACTAAGCTTCTCTTCTAATTCGGGGTCACTTTCGCCCTTTTGTAAAAGAGCATTAATCGCATTCTCTAGATGTGACTTTTCTTTATCTAATCGCTCACGCTCCTCGGACAGCTCCTTTTCGACACGCTTCTCTTCTCGAATACGTGCGCGTTCCTCCTTTTGTTGTTCCTTTTCATCATGTTTCTTCATCAACCAATCAGAAGTAAGTTCTATTTCTTGAAGGCGTAACTGATGAAAATCATCGCTAATTCGCATTTCCATTAAAGACCCCAGTTTGGCAATAGCTTTGCGTGACGACTCAAGTCTCTTTTTCGCTGTTTGGATGTTGCCTGCTCTTAGAGAGCGAATACAGTTATCTGATTCTGCGTTATAAGCCCGAAGCATCAATTTGCCTAAGTCGCTGGACATCTTCTTTCCTTTTGCCAAGGAGTTTTCGAATGTAAACATATTCGAGACTTCTATCGCCTGCGAATTTTTAACCAAAGCTACTATATTAACTTCGATTTCATTTAGCATTTCTTTATAAGTAGCGGCATTTTCAAGAGGGTGGTGGTACCTATAAATACCAATACTTTGCAGAACCGCCTCATCACTAAAAATAATGACTTCGTCTTGAGGCTGATTGGCTTTTATTTGACTCTGAAGCTCTACGATTTTAGCCTGAAGTGAGGCCATATCGTCAGTTTTTGGAAATGGAGCTGGCTTACTATCACTTACTACTTCGGCAGCGTCACTTGTCATCATGATCCAAAGCTCCCAACTGTCGGGCAATGCAGGCCAACTTGGATCAGGTGACCAACCCGCTGGAGGTTGCCAGTCCGGTGGTGGCTTAGGCCAACCTGGAGGAGGATTAAATTTCTTTTGATCGGTACTCATGATTTACGAACACCCGACACATCAACTGCTACCAGATTTATAGGATCTTTTGATATAGCTGCTCCTAGGTGTTTTAAAGTGGCAAGAGGGACCAAATTCGATAAGTCGAACTCCATAAAAGAATCTTTTTCTGAACTTACGCCAACAAATGGTATAAATCCACTTTTACCTGTTGCTGGGTCGCTCTCATTAGCACCAACCTCAAGTGAAATTGTCTTAATTAAACCACGCCTATCCGCTTCAAATACCTCATGGAATGAGCGAAGAGCAATTTGGTAGACAGCATTGCAATATCTGTCTTTATGCTCCTTTTTAGATAACTGTGTTTCTTTTATTTCATCAGAAGTTTTTATGTATTTGTAAGCCTTAATTGATGGAAAAGTGGATGGACTTGGTATTGATACCCGCATAGTTAATTCTGCTGATGTCGGCTCGAAAGAAAATTCGTGAGATACATTAAAGTGAGCCGGATAAATAGAATTCTCAATTACAATAGCAATATACTCTTGCAAGGCTTCAGCATCGCCGTACGCTAAATTTGAAATGAATTGATCGATGTCTTTATTGTATTTTTCCAATTCACTGCGAAAACGTTTCTTTTCTTTTGCTAAATCTTGAATACGTTTCTCTTCCGCTTTCATATAAGCTTCGACGTCCAGATCATATTGAGCTTTTAATGCCTCAACCTCCCTCTCCCATTTACCCTTCTCGGTTTGATAAAGTTCCTTAGCTTTTGCCGTTGCGACGTCAAGCTTTTTCTTTTTACCAAAAAAGCCTTTGGGTTTAGGGGGATCTTTGTAAAAGGGCTCTTGAGGAAGAATTTGATTCTTCGGAGGAACCAATGAAATTTCCAGCTTTGGTTTATCAAATGGTGTCGTATCTTCTGACTTACGTAGCGATTCTAAGTCAACATAATCGTCTACATCGACAGTAGCCTGAAGCAGCCCTTCAAGTTCATCAAAAGTATCATGAATCTGCGCGTTCATACTTTCGACTTCCGCCAGCTGAGACTCAATATGCGCTGCTTTCAGTTCCTTTTCATAAGCTTTTCTCTCTCGTTCATTTGCTACAGCGCTTTGTCTCAATTGACGTTCACTAGCTTTTGCTGCTCGTTCCCTCTCTTTAATTGCTGCATTGTATTCTCTATCAGCGATTCTATTTTGACGAACTCGCTCTCGATCCATTGCTTTAGCTGCTCTTAAAGCACTACTTACAAAACTTTTGGCCATCGGATATCCCCTTTAAATTGATCCTTAATAAATATGACATCGGTGTTCTTATACTGCACAACACTTTAACACACAACAAATGGGGTCTTGTCTTTTGCCCTAGCTAGACATTAAATACTGAATGGTTAAACACAACAAATAAATAGCGTGTTGGCACGGTTGCATTGCTGAACAAACTTACTTAATTCACCTTATCTAGATATTTAACGGGCACACAATCAACCAGCCAAACATTATTCGCCGTCTTAAAAAACTCATAACCATCAATGTGCATCTGCTTGGCATCAACTTTAAACAACACAGGCTTTCCATACCTAGCCCCCACACTTATCGCCGTCTTCTGAGTTTTACTCAAATGCACATGATGCCTCCGTTGCTTTGTAAGGCCTTGCGTAAAGATCGATTCTAAAAACCGTTCAGCGGTTCCGTGCAATAAAATATTGGGCGGTGTTACAGCCTCCAGCTCAAGATTCACTTTTACTGAGTGTCCTTGATTTGCTTTTATTTTTGAGCCATCGTCACTAATTAGAAACCGCTTTTTATCGTTGGTTTCGACTACTGTATTTATCAAGGATTTTGTGAGCTTAAACTTTTTGGTTTTTCCAATTATCTCATTTATATCTGCCCAGCCTTCGTCGCTCAGTTCGAGACCAATTGAGTCTGGTTGGTGACGAAGTATGAAGCTTAGGTATTTTGATACTTTCTTTAAATCCATATTTTTATTTCTATTCTCTAGCAGATAAATCTCAGCTAGAGGTTTAAGGTTTGTGCTTGCTCATCACTTATCGGAAAGCAAGATTCGCTTGGTGTTATTAATTTATGTAACTCGTTTCGCTGCACGTGTTCTCTTTGAGTGCTTACGAAATCCGATACATCTTCAATCCGAAGAATGCCCTCACCTGAAAACGGTTCGAGAAATTCTTTGCGCAGGCCTAGTTGAATTGCTTTTCGTTCTTGCTTCGCCCCGTGAGGGTCGTGATCGGGGTCCCATTGCAGGCGAACGTTGGTCGCGGCAATTGCCTGATCCCACTCGTCTTTGGGCATACCGCACACATTTGTTGATGGGTATGCGGCGCTGAGAATTTTCTGAAAGTAGTCGCGCTTTAAGTAAATCGCTAGCGTTATTTCTTGACCAGCCTTGGTACCCCAACCTGATCTATACATCATCCATAGAAAGTTGGTTTTGATCCAACTCATTCGGGTAAAGCTGAAGTCGCCTGCAAAATATTGGTGCTCGGCGGCAAACTGGCCAATGCTGGGCTTGTAAGCTTGGTATACGACTACGTATTCGTCGGTGTACTGGGCAAGTATATGTTTACCACTTTGTGGCCATTCTTTTAGTTGTTCTAAATAGTTTTTTGTTTCTAATTCCATTTCTTATTTTTATTTGATACCAGAATTCATAGAGGCTTCTTGTACTCGCCAATGACTTCTATTTTCCCGATTATATTTTTGTTTAGTTGTTCAAGCTCAGCTGCAGGTATCCACCACTCTGTGTGATGCGACCCTCCAACTTGCTCGACTTTATAATTGTCGACGAAGTCTTTATTAACTTCGAATTTAGTTACATAGCCAATCCCACTGTCTTTGATGTTCCATTGGGTGGCTATTTCTTTTGCGTATTGCTCGTTAGTTACTGGGTAAAAGATCGGTTGACCCGGCAACCGTGGCGGCCATGCTGTATACCCAGAATCTTTCACGAGTTCTAACTCTTGCGGCCCTGTTGGCCGATACATTGTTATTGTTTTCATTTGTTCTTATCTAAGTTCATTGTCGCGTGCAGTTTGATCGCAATTTTTTGTATTTCATTCTGCATTTCTATTCTTGGTAGATCTTCAAGTTGTAGCCGTTTCGCTCCGTTAGATGCGCCCCAAATCGCGCCCGCCATCGCGGCGATCGTATCTGTGTCACCGCCTAATTTTTTTATAAAACTAAGAAGGTCCATAAACGGTTTATCTCTAAACCTTATCGCTAAATAAATTGCCGTAACGCATGAGCCTTTTGCCGTCATGCCGTTTCCAAACGCCTTCTTAACGTCGTTACTCTTCAACTCCGTTTTGTTCTGCAAATGTTGCCTACAGAGCTGCAGCTTACTTCGAAATATTTCACTGTCTGCACATTCAATCAAATACCGACACAACTCGCTATCAGGCATATCAGATAGGGCGTGCGAGACTGAATACGCAACCAATAGAGCACCTTCGATAGCTAATGCGTGAGCATGAGTAATCTCAGAAGAGCGAATGACGCCTTGTTTAAACTCAGGACTCGATGGCATAAAACACATTGCCAAAATCGGAGCCCGCATTGCGGCACCATTGCCAAACGAGCCGTCTTTATAAACGCTTATATTGGCTTGATTCCAGGGCAACCCACGTCGTATTTTTTTTAGTATCTTGCCGGCACCAGGACCATAGCCTCTAGACCATTTATAGCTCTCGGAAAACTCCCGTGCTAACTTATCTTGGTTTATCTCGCCATCTCGAAGAAATGAACGCGCTATATCCAGAGCCATTTGAGTGTCATCAGTGAACCTCAGTTCTCCCGCTTTAGTTCGTCCGATCATACGCCAAAGAAAACGCTCAGCGACCCCACCCTCATAGGGAGCACACATTGCATCACCAAGGGCTAGACCCAAAAAGCAACCTATAAATTTATCTTCCACCGCTAATTCCTAAAACGAAAATTCAAACTTATTTTTAACAGACGATCTAGCTAGCACAATACTTTTACCCTGGGTGCAAATATGCCAAATAATCTTGTGGCCGTATAAATATGTGTAGTCGCCATTCTTAGCTCTGCAACGGTCTTGAGAAATAGGTATCTCGATCCACCTTAGTTGAGCGATATAGTTTTGCTGGCCGCTTACCACTGATTTTACTGCCGCCGGTTTCTTCCACCATGTTGGCTGACATTACTCGATTACGAAATGCTTTGGCTTGAAGGTCTCTCGCCAAAATCATTTCGAATAGATGCTGTAACTCGGTAAGAGTAAACTCGGCCGGCATCAACTCTATCGGCAACGCCGTGTACGTGGCTTTTGAGCGAAGCCTCTTCATGGCCACATCGATTAGCTTGCCATGGTCAAACGCTAATGATCTGGGCTTAAGCTCAGATAGAGGCATCCAGACTGTTTTTTTGCCGACCTTGGGTAACGTCACTCTGGTGATATCAACTAAGGCGTAATACAGCACTGTTAGTGACCAACCACGTGCGTCACGCTTTGGCGAGCCGATGGTTTCTACTTGCTCTAAATAGGCTGAACCAAGGCCTGTTTTTTCTTTAAGCTTTCTGTGTGCTGCGGCCTCGGGTGACTTATCTTTGTTTAAATCAATAAAGCCACCGGGGAGAGCCCATCGCTCTTTGCATGGGTGCTCATCTCGATATACCAGCAACACATTTAGTTGGTTCTCTATAAGCGAAAAGACCGCCATGTCCACGGTGCACAGAGGCACGTCAAACTCATGAATGTCGTAATTTTCTAGAAACTCTTTTTCGCTCATCTCTATATCTCCTTTAGCTTGGTTCGAGTTTTAGATCGAATATATATGGTTCGTGTATCAATAAATATATATTGTCATAGTGACACTATATTGTCAACAAACTAATTAAGATCGATGAATGAGAGTTTATATTTGCTAATCAAAGCTGACTGAGCAGAATAGGCTAAGGTTTTTATTCAAAAAATTTGCTTAGAACTTGAGTATTTACAGTAGTAAGAATTCGATCTCCGCTCTAGGGTTTGTCCACTTACTTACAAATCAAGATTCCTTAGCAGAAGTCAGTATACAATTGACCGGTACCCAGAACGTGGTACCCGGCACGCACATTAACCAACAGCAACAGATACAAGTAATGCCTTTCAAAACCCTTCGGTTCCGCTACCCCTGGAGACCTTACCAAGAGCGTGTATTAAACGCTGTTAACGAGCATTTGGACGATATGCGTTTGCACATCGTAGCGGCGCCGGGAGCAGGCAAAACGACTCTTGGCCTCGAAATATTTCGGGTTCTTGAAAAACCTGCATTGGCACTGTCGCCAACTAGAATTATTCGAGACCAATGGATAGACCGCTTAAAGGATTTTTGCGAAATTGATGATCCCAGCACGCTTGACTGGGTAAGTAACTCTAGCCGCGAGCCAAAACTGTTTACCTCTATAACCTATCAAGCGTTACATGCACAGTTCTCCGACGAGTTAGCTCAAAGTGACGAGGAGTTGGAGGCACTCGAGGACGACAAGAGCCTCGATGAGAAAGAGTTAAACAGCTTTATTAAATTGATCGAGGAGAATCAAATTGGAGTACTGATTCTAGATGAAGCGCACCACCTTAGATCAGAGTGGTGGAAAGCCCTTGATAAGGTTTGCGCTCACTTTCCTGAAATGATTTTAGTGTCATTAACCGCAACGCCACCCTACGATTCAACAGGCAACGAATGGGTGAGGTATGAGCAACTTTGTGGCCCGATTGATGAGGAGATTTCAGTACCTGAGCTGGTTAAGGCAAAAACGCTGTGTGCCCACCAAGACTTTGTTTGGGCCTGCGATGCAACGGCCGATGAGAAAAAGCAGATTAAAGATCACGACGAACGCGTCGCAGTGTTACTAAGTACCTTATTCGAAAACGATGAATTTGAGTCGATAGTGCTTAGTCATCCGTGGTTACAAAAAGTCGGTATCGAAGCTGATATTATTAAACAACCGGAAATTGCTATTTCAATTCTTAGCTTTTTGCAGGCGAAATCTTTGCCAAAGAATCCACCCTTAATGTCACTGCTTGATCTGAGTAGAGAGGATATTCCAGAACTAGGTCGCAAGTGGTGGCAGGTGCTAATTGAGACCATTTTATTTTCTAGCACTACCTCTCACAACCAAGAGCAAAGCAAGTTTATCGATGCATTAAAGAAACAACTCAAAGCATCGGAGTTACTAATTAAAAAGGATCTTTGCTTGGTAAGATCGCGTCGAACCGAGCGTTATTTATCACTTAGCTCTTCAAAAATAGACGCTTGCGCCGAGCTTCATCGCTTGGAGCATGGGCAGCGTGGAGATGCTTTAAGGCAGGTTTTCTTAACAGACTATATTCGCGATGAAGCACTCAGCTCAGAACTCGATACAGGAAAACTTAATTTAGGCGCTTGGCCTGTATTTCAACGCATTACTATGGGCTCCCCAATTCATCAAGAAGTGGCCCTTTTAACCGGCCGATTAAGCATTCTACATGTGAGCAAGCTCGCTACTCTATTCGAGCTTGCCGATGAAAACAGAGTAAAAACTGAAGCCATTGCCGGAACAGACCAATACGTGAAGGTCAGCGGCCCGACCAATCAACTAACCAATGCGTTCACCGCATTATTAGCCAAAGGCGAAATCAAAACCTTAGTCGGCACACGCTCTTTATTGGGCGAAGGCTGGGATGCTCCGGTGGTTAATTCACTGGTTTTGGCTAGTTCTGTCGGCTCTTTCATGCTCACCAATCAGATGCGTGGCAGAGCTATTAGAACTGACGCCCATGCGCCAAATAAGATCAGTACAATCTGGCATTTAGTGGCTATAAATTCGGAGTCATACTCGGGATGGTCAGATCTAACCAACCTTAGAAGACGTTTTGATATTTTTGTTGGCTTATCAGAAAAAGACCTAACCATCGAAAGCGGTTTCGAACGCCTGAATAGTAGTGCGCTAAAACACAAGTTTTTCAGCAACACTGAAGGTGTATCTCTGGTAAGTCAAAACAATCGGGAAATGTCTAATCGACTTACCAAGCTAAGCCAAATCAAAGAGCGTTGGGAAAAGGCTTTGATTCTGGATCATTCAGCCCGAGTGATTCCGTCAGTGAGAACCGACAAGACCCCACGCCTGCGCTCGCTGATTCTCACCCATTCATTTAGTTACCTATTGACGCAACTCGGCTTGGCCTTGTTTACCGCTGCCCTCGTGTATTTATACACAGGAGCTGGGGGACAACGCCCGCTTCTTCTTCTGTCTATCGCAATAGGCTGCGCGCTGCTATACAAACTTCCTAAAACGCTATCTACGATAAAAATCGTATTTCGACATTTGCCTGTTGATGGCTCCTTGAAGCAAATCGGTTATGCACTGACTGAAGCACTCTGTCGAACAGGTCTTATCGAAACATCGGCAAGGAATATGAAAATTAATATTGCAAAGAGCCTTGAAGGGAAATTTTTAATATCTCTCAAAGGCTGCACGTTTTACGAATCATCATTATTCTCAGATTGCCTAGCTGAAATACTAGCCCCTATCGAAAACCCAAGATACATTGTGCTCCGCGAAGGGAAATTTTTAGGTAGTCGGCGAGATGACTATCATGCAGCACCGATGAAGTTGGCTGCAAAGAAAGAGTTCGCTAAAATATTTTATAAAGCCTGGTGTAAACATGTAAGTTTGTCGGAGCTAATCTACACGCGAACACCTGAAGGCAGGAAGAGATTACTGAAAGCAAAAATGAAATCTTTTTCGTCAAATTTCAGCAATGAAGTGAAAAGGCAAGACCGTTGGCAATAAGGAGTGTATTTTCGAAGTAAAGTAACAAATAATTTAACTCGACTCGGCCCTTTTATTTTATAAATCCTCGCTATCATTAGCTAATCGCTTACTCTCCTTTTTAAGGGGGCTACCTTGAGGGCAGAAGTTGGCAGCAAAGTTAACCAATGTATTAACTAGGTTATCTTCAGTCACCGAATAGTGAACATACTGTCCCTTCTTTATACTTTCTACCAAACCGGCACTTTCCAATAGCTTCAAATGCTTAGTAAGCGCAGGTCGACTCATATCAAATTTATCGGCTATCTCTCCAGAAGTAAGCGAGGTTTCTGAGAGATAACTGAGAATCAGTCTTCTTGGGGTTGACGATAACGCCTCAAATATTTTTTCTGATTTTTTCGAATCGCTCATGTAAACCTATTGTTTAACGCAATATCCTAAGTATGAAATTGATTTATTCTTAGATTTTTTAAACTTGGTTTTGTTACCAAAAGCACCAAAGTCTAAGCCCAAATATTTAGTCTTCAGAATATACCACACCATAGATATTGGGTTTACAGAAGGTTCCATTCCCCATTCTTCTTTGTTAGTTAAATAGTTATCTCTAAATACGTTTTGCAATTCTTGTGGCCGTATAAATTTGTGCCACACATGCGAGTTTTTGGGTGCAAACCGTGTTAGCGGGAAGTCTTGGGCTATGAATATTAAGGCCAAGTAACTCATAAAAGTACGATTTACAGTGTCATAGACAAAGATTCCCCCAGGTTTTAATACACGCTCAACCTCAGAAATAGCCTTATCAACATCTTGTACATGCTCTAATACATCACAACATGTTACTAGTTCGAAAGAATTGTCGGCAAACGGCAGGCTTTCCGCGTAAGACTCCATATAGTTAATGTCCAAACCATTCTCTTTAGCGTGCTTGCGCGCGGTTTCAAGGCTTGCTGTAGAAATGTCAACGCCGGTAACAGTGGCACTAAATTCTGCCAAGTCTTCAGCGATAATTCCGCCGCCACAACCGATATCTAAGCTATTTGGTTTTATTAATGCCATTGATGCCAGACAATGCCGCACATATTCCGAACGCACTGGTTGGATCCCCGTTTCCAAAATATTTAGAAACGAATCTTGGCTCCACCAACCATCTGAATGGCGGTTGTAAATATCATTATCGATGACAGGTTTATTAAACACAAAGACTCCATGAATCTATTTAACTATTTAGTTAATTAATGTTATTGTGTTTTCAAATGATTTGCAATGAAAAGTTGATATGAAACAATCAAAAGATGAAAAGTTACAGGTTTACTTCAATAGCGCCTGCCCTGTTTGTAACGCAGGCATCAATTCTCAAAAATCTAAAACAACGAGTTGCGACGTTAGTTGGAACGATATTCATGTTGATAATCGGTTAGCCAAAGAAGCTGACCCAGATATAGATATTGTTAGGAAATACCTCCATGTTATTGACAATACTGGTCAGAAACACATTGGAATAGAAGCGTTTATACAGCTTTGGCAACATTCTGCACATGAACAATGGAAAGCTAAAGTATTTACATTGCCAATAGTCAAACACGTCGCGAAAGCGTTCTACTTTGTCTTCGCAAACATGCTATTTAGGTGGAACCAAATGATGAAAAATTGGGATGAATAAGGGTGAAACGGCATTCGGGCATACCATTATCATTCCTTCTCGATGCCTATTTAGAATCGTCAAACCGGGCTCAAAAACACAGTTTCTATCTCTTTGAATTCAAATAAAAGTAGCACACAGACAACTGACAGAATATCGGGGCACACACCTTAGCACTAAACTAAAGAGTCTCGTTGAATGAAAAAATGAGTGACTAAATGTGCCACGACAATACTTCATAAATAGAAAAAGCGATTTTTTCATTCAAAATATTTGAATGAAATTAGAATATTCCTTGCTTTAGAAAATTATTTTCACGTTTTTAAAAAATAATGTTTTTACTGAAATTTACGACAAAAAAACACTTTTCGTCTTGATGATTTTTTATCGTAAAAAACCATCAAAACAACGAAAAGAACTCAGGGTAGATATACATTCTAAAGTGAGTAAGATGCGAGGCGAAAATAATGCTTATCTACCTGTTAATCATGGGTATTAATCTTTTTCAATAACTCTCTGGCTAATTAAATTTGAACCAATATTTCTTCTAAATTCCGAATTAGAAACTGATCGTGAAAACTCGATTTTCTAACGGGAAAACATATGCCTAAAAAAGTCCTTAAGAAATCACCATTTTTCTTAACCAGATAAGACGCACAAAAAGTAACTAGAAAAATTAGTTGTTGACAGAAAAAATAATCGCGAATAGAGTTCGCTTCATCAACACCGCTTGTAAGTGATTTTATTTGCAGCGGATTATTTTTTAAACAACGAAAAAATTTTAAATCAAATGAATTTATTGCTACTGAAAAGCCTCACGAACCATGCGCCGAAAGCGCAGAGTTCGTATCGCCCGGATAGTGGGGAGAAATGCATTTGCTAGGACTGAATTAGATCTTAATCATTAGATTTATTCGAAAGCCTAGCCTAAGCCGCTAGGCTTTTTTTATTTCAGTTCTAGAAAACATAACAAACATGAATATTTACAGGGTATAGCTCAGTCTGGTTAGAGTCCTTGCTTTGGAAGCACAACGCGGTTGGCGAGTATGCCGGTGGTTCAAATCCATCTACCCTGACCAATTAACTTTACGAAAAACGAAATTTTACAAAACCATGATTTTATTTAAAACGATTACACAAACGGGACATAAAAGTTTACCCAAACTGCATACGATGAATTCGCAGGACCGCCTACGTTCGAGCTATGAACTCGAGAAGAGTGGCCATGCTAGGTGAGTAAGATTTCGATTATTCGATTTTTTTACTAAGGCCTGGCGCAAAACGTCAGGCCTTTTTTTATAACTAAATTTTATTAACAACCCGTTCGATTAATGGAGGTCGAGCAAAAACAGCAGAACCGTTTGGTGTGACCTTAGCTTAATTGGCAAAAGCTCTTGACTGTGACTTAAGAAGATATGGATTCGAATTCCATAGGTCACCCCAAACGATTTTGCATGAAGAATACGCTGAGGTAGCCCAATTGGCAGAGGCGTCGTGTTTTGACTCGACGCATCCCTGCGCCTCGGGCTTTGCCCAACCTGCGGTCGTCCAAATCTGTTCCAAACAGATTTGTGACCCAGATTGTTGAGAGTTCACAAATTCGTCAGGAACGAATTTGAACAGCCTTGCGCTGGGTCGCAGACCTGAGGCACAGGGATGTGCCAAATAGATCTCTCCCTCAGCACCAGTTTTATTCTGGCGAAGCATGGCAGGTCTATGCGCTCGGCTGTTAACCGAGAGATTAAGGTTCGAGTCCTTACGCCAGAGCCATACGCTTGTAGCTTGCGCCGCTCTCGGCTCCTGCCTTCGCGGCATTAGTACATCCATGTACGTCATGGATTAGAGCGGCCGGTTACGAACCGGTCAGATGGGGGCGAGGTGCCCCTTGAGGGTATGAGAATCCCTCCAAGCGTGCCATTTTTTTTAGGTGTGTAGCTCAATTGATTAGAGCACCCGGCTTTTAACCGGGAGGTTGTGAGTTTGATCCTCACCACACCTACCAAGCTAGGTAAGCATTGTTGGCGATGCAGGTGTTTTGTAAACACCAGAATAGAGTTCGATTCTCTAACTTAGCTCCAATTATTTTCGGTGTTCCGAAAGGATCGACCAAGCAGGGCTGGATCACCTGTAAAAAACGACAGACGAATTTGGAAGGTGCCGTCTTTGGAGGCAAATGGGGTTTGACACCCTCAAGGGTGCCGAGATCCCTAATGTCTTCAAAGGCGGCAGGGGCTAGGTACCCCTTGAGGGCATGAGACTCCTCCACCTTCCTCCATGATTGTGCTACGAACGAAATGCACAAACGGGTTATCGAGGTCCACTCTCGCCTGCCAGCATTTTTTTAACGTAACTTAGTAAACTGAAAGAGGTAAGGAGGATGTTTAGCCAGAAGCAAATAGACGAGATGAAAGATTATCTTGCAAACGTAGACGGCCGAGTTTATATCGGCTGTGATAGCGTCTTGAATAGACGGTTTAACCTAAAAACACAGACCTACGAAAAATGGGCGCGGTTCGCAATTGTATTGGTCGTTCATATCGACAATAGCCGAGGTTGTAAGATCTTTAGCTATGTTGAGAGTGAACGTGTCTACGATGCGAAAATGGGTAAGCCGACTCTACGCTTGATGACTGAAGTTTATAAAAGTGTTGATTGCTTCATGGCTCTTAGTGACATTCTTGAAGATCGAGAAGTTGAAATTCACTTAGACGTAAATTCCAACGAGTGCCACGCCTCGAACGCCATTGCCAAGCAAGCGATTGGCTATGTAAAAGGCATGACCAACCTTGATGCTCTGATTAAACCAAACGCATGGGCAGGCTCAAGTGGCGCTGACCATGTGGCTCGTTACAAAATTAGTGAGAGATATCGATAGCTGGCTACACCTTACAAACCTACAACAACAAACTCTATTAGGTACAATTTTGAAATCAAAATTTATGACGCTATTTTTATCCATATTCGTATTAGCTTATAACTCATCAAACGCACAGGTCGTGGAGATGGCAACATCAGCGACGGTTGACTCTGTAATTACTAAGCTGACGAACTCAGTATCTGAAATCATTTCTGAAGCCGAGGCATCGGGCACTGTTTTAGGATTTTCAATCGCTACCGATGCGAAAATCTTGATTCAAAACATTGAAGCTTTAGGCAGTGGGTTATCTGGGAAAATTTTCAGTGACCTAACGAGAGCGCAACAAACTGCATTTGAAAACGCAGCCTCTCTACTAAGTGAGGCTGATTATTCAGCGGAACAAAGGCTTGAGCAAATTGAATTAATCTCTAAAGGTTTCGGGGCCGAACTATCGAGACTTCCAGGGGTGGACGATCGACCGTTAATTCTCAGTTATGGTCCTAGCTATATTTTTAATACCGACGCCGCCTATGACATTACTCTAAATGGTTCTTTACTAAACAGTGAAAGAGCTGACTTAACTTTTGGTGCAACACCATGCAAATTAATATCATCAGTTGAGAGCCAGTTAAAATTCACATGTCCAGCCGAGATATTTAGTACCGGAGAAAATGAATGGGTAAGTGGACGCATAAACCTCGTCAAACCGGCTCCATGGTATACATTCTGGAAGGATGAAACTATTTTTCAGTACACAATTGGCGTCATGGCCATCCAAGAAGCAATGGGCGAATACTCGCTTAAAGTTTGGGAAAACAGGCCAACGGCTCTCAGAGTTGCACGGTCGCAAAAAAATAACTATCGAAATGGTCATTGCAAAGGCAACAAAAGCAAAGTCTGGTCTTATCGCCCAGCCACCAATTGCTCGGTTGACGTTACCTCGGTCAAAGTTACAAGTAAGCATGTTTCTTCCAAGAGTACATTTGAAGGGCTAATTAATGTTAGCTCCAACGGGTTCCAAACCAGGGGAAAGATCAGAAATAATGGCCAGTGCGGCCCATTTGGAGTTGGTAAAGATGGAAGAGGAGCGCTAAATGTCACGGTCAAATGGTTTGATGAATGCAAATCATCTGAAGAAATTGCCTTAGACATCGATACGGGATCGCTATCATGGCAAGAAGATAAAAGCTTTGAGCTACCAGAAACAATGACTAAGTTTGTTCTGACCATCATGCAAAAAAATGGAGAAACTAAAGTCGTTAATGGCACTAGTTCAGAAAAATGGTTTGCAACAACTTTTAGCCCAGACTCTAAAATTTTAACGTTTAAGCCCAGAGATATTGAAAGAGCATTTAATTAAGAGGCAGCCTAACTGTAGAAACCATATTGGTTAATTTAGAGGCCACCTCATACTAGTTGCTAAAACATAAACCGCCACTCAAATTTTGACACCGGATGCCGTATTTATTGAGTACTTGTTTAAGTCGATGAGAATCATTAGTAGACGCTTTTTG